>NZ_JARWRU010000260.1 GCF_029867845.1 Nocardia farcinica
CCCGCCCCCCCCCCCCCCCCCCCGCCGCCCCCCCGGGGGGGCGCGCTTCGGACCCGCGCGGGGGGGATAATCCCGCCGCGGCCGGCCGCGCCGAACCCGAGGCCGACAGCGAAGCCGCGCCACCGACCCGGCGCAACTACGTGCTGCCCGAGAACGCGGGTCCGCCGTCGGATACCGAGTTCGGGGCAGCCGACTCGGCGCTGCGCGCCCTCGCCGAGCAGCGGGACGGCGCGGATCTCGCGGATCTCACCCACAGCGACGCCACCCGGTCGCGGACCCGGGCGGCGGAACTGGCCGAAGCCAACGCGCGGTGGTGGGATGCGCTGTCGCCGGAGCAGCGCGCGGCGATGATCCGGGTGCATCCCGAGACGATCGGACGCGCCCCCGGCATCGACGCGGTCTCCGCCGACGCCGCGAACCGTTTGCAGATCGCCAGGGAGATCACCGATCTGCTCGCCCTCGACTCGCTCTCGCCCGCCGAACGCACCCAGCTGTCCACCCTGCGCGCCACCGTGCGCGCGCTGGCGGCGGCACAGACGCAGGCGGCCGCAGATCCCACGGCCCCGGCGGTGCGCGTGCTGTTCTACGACTCCACCGCCTTCGGCGGGAAGGGCAGCGCGGCGATCGCTTTCGGCGATGTCGACACCGCCGATCGGATCGCCTGGCATGTCGGCGGCCGCGGCGTGTCGGTCGCCGCACTGGGACGAACACTCGATTCCGTGCTCGCGATGCACTCGGCCGCCGCGGGCAGTGCGCGCGACGGCGGAGCCACGGCGTCCATCGCCTGGGTGGGCTACGACGCGCCCGCCGCCAAGGGCCGGTTGCGCGGGCTCACGCTCGCCGGCGCCAGGGAAGGCGCCCACCTGCTGCTGCGCGACATCGCCTCGATCACCGCGTCCCGCTCGGCGCGGGCCGAGGACGGCGCGCGCCCCCGGCACACCGTCCTGGCGCACGACTACGGCGTCGATGTGACCGAGGCGGCCGGGCGCGCCGGCCGCCTCGCCGGCCTGGCCGACGACATCGTGCTCGCGGGCAGGCCGGACGACTCCCGCGTGCTCGCCCATCGTTTCGGCGACGAGGTGCGCGTCCACGCCGCCGCGGGCGGCGGCCCGCTGTACCGGACGATCGGCGCGCAGGTCCCCGACGGCGCGCGCCCGCCCGGCGGCGTGCCCACCGAGGCGCTGTACCGCATGGAGGCCGTCGTCGCCGGTCACGTCGGCGCCGCACCCCATCGGCCACCGGACACCGGCGCGGCCACCCCCGAGCGCCCCGCGCTGCGGCGCAACAACTGTGTCGAACCGGCGATGTGGCGGGTGGCCGCGCAGACCGGCAACCCGACGCTGGCCACCCCCGAACCGGGCTCGGTGGGGCCGGAGGGCGTGAGCTGGCGTCAGGTGCAGGACATGACCGGAGGGGAGCTGACACCGGTCGCGGGTGGCCGGGGACGGTCGGCGCACCAGGCGATCGCCGAGGGGCTGGCGCATCTCGGCGGGCGCTCGACCGTGCTGGTGGTCGATCAGAGCGCTTCGGTCGACGAACACGGTGTCGGCGCGCACGCCTACGTCATGTACTTCGACAGCGACACCGGCCGGGTCATGGTCGACGATCCGCTGCGCGGCGACCCGTTCGTCTTCGACCCGGACGACGCGCCACCCGCGAAGGCGACCTGGGGCGTCTTCTTCGGCGCGGACGGCGAACACCTGCGCCCGGCCACCGCGGTGCGCACCCCCGACGCGGACCCGCCGCGGGTCAGGCCGGAAACCGGCATCGGCGAGACGGATCGGGAAGGCGACGCCGAGCCGCCCGCGCCGGCGACCACCGACCATCCGACCACAGACCATCCGACCACAGACCAGCCGATCACCGACCACCCGATCACCGACGCCGAGGTCGACCTGGCCGCCGCGGCGGTGCGCGAACTCGGCGCGGACGCCGACCCCGCGGTGCTGCTGCACGACGATCGCCGCGGTCCGGCCGCCGACACCGCCGCCAGGGCACGGGCGCGCGACAACGCGCGGTGGTGGAGCCACCTCACCGAGGACCGGCGCACGGCGATGATCCGGGTGCATCCCGAGGTGGTCGGCAACGCCGACGGTCTGCCCGTCGAGGTCCGTGACCAGGCGAACCGCCTGGCACTTGAACGCGATCTGGCCTCCTTCCGCGCCCGCACCCCGGAACGCCTCGGCATGGGACAGCTGGTCAATCCCGAGATGAACCGCGCCGAGCCCGACCACCTGCGCAACATGATCCGCACCAGGGAGGCGCTGCTGCGGGCCGAGTCGCTGGCCGGCGCGCTCGACCCGGCGGTGCCGAGGCCGCCGGTGCGGCTGCTGGCCTACGACGCCACGAGTTTCGGCGGAAACGGCCGGGCCCTGGTCGCTTTCGGTGATCTGTCGCGAGCAGTCTCGGTCGCCTGGCACGTCCCCGACAGCGGCACCTCGCCGCGCGCCATCGGCTCGCACGTGACGGCCGTCGCCGCCCACTACGAGGCCACCGCGCGCGCCGCCGGTGACCGACCGGTGGCCGGCATCGCCTGGGTGGGCGCGCCGACCCCGGCACACCGCCTGACGCCCGGCGCCGACCGGCTCGCCAGGCACGGCGGCGATCTGCTGGTACGCGACCTGATCGGCTTCGACGCCACCAGGGCGGCGGCGCTGCCGCGCGGCGCGGAACCCGGGCACGTCAACCATCTGTTCGGCCATCGCTTCGGCGCGAACACCGTCGGCTACGCCGGGCACCGCGGCCGCCTGTCGGCGCTGGCCGAGACCGTCACGCTCGTCGGGACGAGGGAAGCGGGCCCGGTCACCACCGCGGCCGAATTCGGCCTCGGGCGCAATGTCTACGTCGCCACCTCCACCCGCGATCTGGCGGCCACGGTCACCTCGGTCCCGACCCGGCTCGCTGGCGCGCTGGGCGTGGTGCGCGGGGCCGATCCCACCGCGGCGGAGTTCGGCGCGCGCCCCGTGGTCGTGGACGACACGGACAACCGGCGAACGCCGGTCCGGGAGCTGTACTTCCACGCCGACCCCGAGGGCCGGATTCCCTCGCGGGCGCTGCGTGATCTGGGGCGCATCGCCGCCGGCGCCGAGATCGACGCCGGGCCTGCCCCTCGGTCGGGCGAGCCGGCCTCGGCGACACCGCGAGACGGCACCGCGCCCGTGCCCGCCGATCCGGCGGACGCGCGCCGCGACACCGAGCCGTCGCGCGATCGTGTGCCCAGCCGTGCGGAGCGCGCGCTGGCCGAGCAGGCCGTCGGGCAGTTGCGCACGCTGCTGCCCGAGGTGGCGACGACCGGGGTGAACCATCCCGAGGCACAGCTGCTGACGATGCTCGCGCGCACCGTGCCGCCCGCCGACGTGGTCGCCGCCGCCGCCCGCCGGGCCGAACTCAACGCCACCTGGTGGCACGGGCTCACCGACGCCGAACGGTCGGCGCTGGTGGTGAGCTTCCCCCGGGTGATCGGCAATGCCGACGGCATCCCGGCCGCCGACCGCAGCGTGGCCAACGAGCTGGCGATGGCCCGCGATCTGCGCCGGTTGGTCGAGATCGGCGACACCGGCGGGGCTCGGCCCGACCTGACGCCACGGCAGTGGCGGGAACTGCGCACCGTGGTGAACGCCCGCGACCAGCTGGCGGCCATCCGCCGCCGGGCGGGCGAGACCATCGGCTCCCCGCCGGTGCAGCTGGTGTCCTACGACCCCTCGGCCTTCGGCGGCAAGGGCAAGATCGTGGTCGCGCTCGGCGATCTCGACCACGCGCGGTCGGTGTCCTGGCATGTGGGCGGGCACGGGATCACCGCCGCCGATCTGGCCACCCGGATGACCTCGGCGCGCGCGCAATACGAGGTCACCTCGGGTCTGATGGCGTCCGAGGCCGACATCGCCTCGGTGGTCTGGATCGGCTACGACCACCCACGGCGCGCCCCCGAGGTGGGCAACACCCATCGCGCGCAGGTCGGCGGATACCTGCTCGCCCGCGACATCGCGGCATGGAACGCCACCCGGCCGGGGCCCGACGCCGCGACGGGCCGCGCGGTGACCGCCAACCACGTGATCGCGCACGGCTTCGGCGCGGTCACCGTCGGCTACGCGGGCGCGGACGCCAGGCTGGCCGGTCAGATCGACACGGTCACCCTGCTCGGTCCCACGGCGGTCGGCCCGATCCGCGTCGCCGCCGATTTCGGCATCGGCCCCGGCAATGTGTTCGTCGCCGCCGCGAGCGGTGACCGGACCGCGAATCCGGCGGCGCCCGTGCGGTTGTTGCGGCGCGGGCCCGGCGGTGACCCGTTGTCGGAGGAATTCGGCGCGCGCCGGGTGCAGGCCCGCTATCCCGACACCAGGGAGTTCGCCGGGCGCCGTGGGGCGCATCGCGGCTACCTCGCCCACGTCGACCCGCACGCGCGCATACCGACCGAATCGCTGGCCAATGTGGGACTGATCGCGGCGGGACGCGGCGACGAGGTGGCCACCCAGGACACGGCCCCCGTCCGGCCGGGCGGCGGCGCGCGTGTGGTGAGCGCCGCCGATGTGCGGGCCGCCTTCGACAGCGTGCACGCCCGCCCGCCCGCCCCGACGCCGCCGGTGGACGCGCTGCCGACCCGGGACGCGCGCTGGAGCGTCGACCGGCCGCTGCCGCCGGATGTCGCGGTCACCGACGCCGATCGCGCCCCGGCGCGACCGATCCTGGACCGGCTCG
>NZ_JARWRU010000261.1 GCF_029867845.1 Nocardia farcinica
GTCCTGCTCTGTCACGATCCCCTGAACGAGGCCGTCAAGCGGGAGTTGACCGCCCGAGTGCGGCACAGCGCGCTGCCGTGTCCGGCTCGGGGATTGGAACTGGTGGTCTACACCGCCGCCCTGGCACGGTCGGGCACCGGGAGCCCGGGCTTCGAACTCGAACTGAACGACGGCCCGGCCATGGCCTTCCGTCAGACCCTTCGCCCCGCGGACCGGCCGGCGGCCGACGGAATGTTCTGGTACGGGCTGGACCGCAGCATCCTGCACCAGAGCGGCCGGACATTGGCGGGGCCGACGGCCTCGGAGGTCTTCGCCGAGCTACCACCGGAGGAGCTGCACGGCCTCCTGGTCGACTCGCTACGGTGGTGGATGGCGCTGCACGGTCGACCCGACGACCGACCGACCACGGGAACCGATGACGCGGTTCTGGGAGCCTGCCGCGCGCTGGTCCGGCACCGCCACGGGCGCTGGCTTTCCAAAGTCGACGCAGGCCGCCGGCTGCTCTGGACCGGATACCAGCCGGTCGAGGTGATCGAGCAGTCCATCGCAGCCCGCTCCGGCGCGCCCCCACCCTCGGCCCGACGAGCACGCGATTTCCAGCAAGGCGTTCTGCGCGAACTCCTGAGCACGCCCCGGCGACCAGCATGACCGCCTGACCGAATCCGAGATAGTGGCGGCTCCCGGGTAATCGCGCTCGACGGCGCTGTTCCCTCGAACGCATCCGACACCACCCGGTGGTTGGTGTTCGTCGTCCGCGCAGAACGACTCGCCGACCACCGAACGGTGTCGGGCTTCGCGACAAACCGATGTCAGCAGCCCGGAGGCACACTCCCACGCGCGATATGCGCCATCATCACAGTCCCGTTTCTTCGGCATCGCGATGGCGCACAGGCAGCAGGTGGGGGCGTTTGGCGATGCGGCCGTCGCTGGAGGATCGTCCGGCGAGGCGCCGTCCGAGCCAGGGACCGAGGTACGTGGCGGCCCAGCGAAGTTCGTTCATCACGGCTGCGGTGGTGCTGCTGTGCGGCAGTGCGGGCGAGAGCGGGTGGGTCCAGCTGTCGTCGGCGCCGGGAAGACGGAGGGCGTGGGCGACGGCGTCGGCGATGCGTTGATGCCCGATCGGACCGGCGTGCAGGCGGTCGGGGCTCCACAGGCGGGGATCGGTGACCACAGCGTAATCGGCGGTTTCGGCGACGACGACGCCGTACTGGGCGGCAGCTCGCCGGATGCGCTCGTTGAGCGCGGTGACGCGGGCGCTGACGGGGCGAGCCAGCGGCGTGATCCGGGCGATGTCGGGCAGGGTGAGGGTGGCCACTGTGGCGCCGGCCGCGGTGAGGGCGGCGAACATCCCAACCAGGTGTGCGCCGACGTCGTCGGCGTCGAATCCGGGCCGGAGGAGGTCGTTGACGCCGACCAGGACGGTCGCGAGGTCGGGTTCGAGCGCGAGAGCCGGGGCGAGTTGTTCCGCGTGGACCTGGTGGGCCAGTTTGCCCCGGACAGCGAGGTTGGCGTACCGCAGGTCGGGGTCGATCGCCGTGAGCCGCTCGGCCAGGCGGTCGGCCCAGCCACGCAGCCCGGTCGCGTCGTCGCCGTCGCCGACTCCTTCGGTTTGGCTGTCCCCCAACGCGACATAGCGCGCATAGCAGCCGCGGGCGGGTTCTCTCACTCGGTCGACCGACATGAACCGACACTACTTGTCTAGACAAAAAATTGTCTACCCCACGCCATACGACCAGCCTGGCAAGCACCGAGTCCAGACAAAAATTTGAATAGCCATCCGCATGCTAGATTGTGGCGATGGCGCTACGGAACGCGGTGTTGGCCGTCCTGCTCGACGGTGAGGCCTCCGGCTACGAACTGGCCAAGAGCTTCGACGCCTCGGTGGCCAACTTCTGGATGGCGACCCCACAGCAGCTCTACAAGGAACTCGAACGCATGGCCGCCGACGGGCTCATCGAGACCCGCGTCGTACAGCAGCAGCGCCGTCCCAACAAACGCTTGCACACCATCACTCCAGCCGGCCGCGCCGCCCTGCGCGAGTTCATCGCCACACCGGCCAAACCCACCGCCATTCGCGACGAGATGATGGTGAAGGTGCAAGGCATGGACAGCGAGGACGCGCCCACCGTGCGGGCAGCGGTGGCCGAACGGCTGGAGTGGGCACAGGCGAAACTGGCCCGCTACGAACGCCTGCGCACCCGCCTGCTCGACGGCCGCAGCGAACAGGCCTACCTCACCGAAGCCGAGCGCATCGGCCCCTACTTGTCCCTGCTGCGCGGAATCTCCCTCGAGCAGGAAAACATTCGCTGGGCCGAGTTCGCCCTGGCCGCCATCGACCGGCGCTTCACCACGACCGGCTGACCGAGCTCACCGGCGCGCCGCAGCCCGGCAATTGAACAGCTGACACAATGGGAGCCGACTGCCATCCCCCCGCGCCCACGCAACCTACCGTCGCGAACCGCGACGGCGCTGCGTCCGACTCGACGAGTCCTGGCGCTCTCAGCCACGGCACCGCGGCCCATTGCCGATCTCTCACCGCACGTCCCGCGACACCGAGCAGTCGTATGGGGACGCCTTTCGCAGTGCGATCAGCCCGGACGCAGGAGAATCGCTGTCGCTGCCTCGCCGCTGAGTCCCTCACGGTGGCAGCGGATCGCTGCGATCTCGCAGCGCCGCGCGAAAGTTCCGATGCGCTCGGACGGTCGCGAACCGCTCGTCATCGATGGGGAGGAAGACGACAGGGGCGGCACCGCGACCGGCAAGCCACACACCACCGCCGACCCGATCGGAATCGAACCGGGAACGAACCCGTACACCAGCGGGACCATCAGCGCTTCGACGTCGTATCCGGCCCAGCGTGCGACGACGGCGGGGACTGCTGCACGAGTTGGTGACATCTGATCTGTGGTGCCATGGGGCACTGCTGGAAGGATGGACACCGTGCCCAAGCCCTATCCCAAGGAGTTCCGCGACGACGTCGTGCGGGTCGCTCGCAATCGAGAGCCCGGCCAGAAGCTCAAGCAGATCGCGGCCGACTTCGGGATCAGCGAGTCCTGCCTGGCGAACTGGATGAAGACCGCTGATATCGAGGACGGTATCTCCGCGGGAACGACCGCCGCGGAGAACGCGGAGTTGCGGGAAGCTCGGAAGCGGATCAGGTTGCTCGAGCAGGAGAACGAGGTCCTGCGGCGGGCGGCGGCGTATCTGTCGCAGGCGAACCTGCCGGGAAAATGATCTACCCGCTCGTCCGCGAGCTGGCCGCTGACGGGATTCCCGTCGCGGTGACGTGCCGGGTCCTGAAGATCGCGCGCCAACCGTACTATCGGTGGCTGGCCGAGCCGGTCCCAGCGGCTGATCTCGAGCAGGCGTATCGGGCGAATGCCTTGTTCGATGCCCACCGCGACGATCCGGAGTTCGGGTATCGGTTCCTGCTCGATGAAGCAGCTACCGCGGGTGAGCCGATGTCGGCGCGGACCGCGTGGCGGATCTGCTCGGTCAACAAGTGGTGGAGCGTTTTCGGCAAGAAGCGTGGCGCCAAACACGGGCGTTCAGGTCCGCCCGTGCATGATGACCTGGTCGCCCGCAACTTCACTGCCGATACACCGAATGTGTTGTGGCTCATGGACATAACGGAACATTCGACCGGTGAGGGGAAGCTGTATCTTTGCGCGGTCAAGGACGTGTTCTCCAACCGGATCGTGGGCTACTCGATCGACTCGCGGATGAAAGCCCGCTTGGCGGTCGATGCCCTGTCTTCGGCCGTGGCCAGGCGCGGCGCGGCTGGTGAGCAGGTCGCCGGCTGCATCGTTCACAGCGACAGGGGGTCGCAGTTCCGCTCCCGGAAGTTCGTCCGCGCCTTGCGTTCTCACGATCTGATCGGGTCGATGGGGCGGGTAGGCGCCTGCGGTGACAACGCCGCGATGGAATCGTTCTTCGCCCTGCTGCAGAAGAACGTCCTCGACCGCCGACCGTGGGCGACTCGTGGTGAGCTTCGGATCGCGATCGTGACCTGGATCGAACGGACCTACCACCGCCGCCGGCGCCAAGCCAGACTCGGCAGATTGACCCCGGTCGAATACGAAGCAATCATGACCACAGCAGCCACTTGACCGACTACGGGGACGCGAACATGGATCTCGCGCTGCGGGGCGTGGAACGCAAGACCTTGGATCCGTACATGGCGGGGTGGCGAAAGCGAGTCGTTCCAACGATCGGACATCTCCCCGTGGCCATGCTCACCAACGGCGCGATCGACCGGGCCGTGGTCGCCTGGATCAACGACGGCGCGAGCAAATCGACGGTGAAGAACACGCTCGCGGTCCTGGTGCGGGTGATGGAGCAGGCGGTTCGCGACGGGATTCGGGAAACCAATCCCGCTCGTGTCCGCGGCTGGCAACAGCTCTATCAGCAGATCGAAGACGAGCTGGACGACCCGCGTTCGCTGGCCCTGCCCGACTGGTCGGCGTTGGTCACCCTGGCCGACGCACTGGTGAACCGATCGGCCGATCGCTATCCCGGCTGGGGTGATGTAGTGACCTTCGCCGCCTGCACCGCCTCACGGATCGGAGAGGTCTCCGGCTGCCGTGTCTCCGATATCGACACCGACACCTGGACCTGGACCGTGCGCCGACAGACCACGCCCTCACCGGGCGGAATGGCCGACAAAGGCACGAAAGGCAACCGCGCCCGTCATGTCCCCCTGATCGAAGAAGTTCGGCAACTGGTCCTCGATCGACTGAACGCCGCCGGCCGAAACAATCCGGACGCTCGTCTCTTCGTCGGACCTCGCGGAGGACGCATCGCTACCGGCGTGCTGCGCGACGCCACCCACTGGGATGAAGTGGTGTCCAAGCTCGGATACGAGCATCTTCGTCGGCACGATCTGCGCCACACCGGGCTCACCTGGATGGCCGACGCCGGGGTAAGCCTGCACGTGCTCCAGAAGATCGCCGGGCACGCCGACAGCCGCACCACCGAGCGCTATCTCCACCCCGATCGGCGGGAGATCACCGGCGCCGGGGACAAGCTCTCCAAGCACCTGCGGTCCCGCTCTCCGTGTGGTCGGAAAATGAAGAAAGCCCCTCCGTTGCTGATCAGAGGGGCTTTCTCGTCTGTCGGGCTGACAGGATTTGAACCTGCGACCACTTGACCCCCAGTCAAGTGCGCTACCAAGCTGCGCCACAGCCCGTTGCGCCCGTTCCCCGGGCGCCTCAAGAGATTACAACAAGGGGTGGTCTGGGAGCTAATCGGCTGGTCAGAGGCCTGCCGGGGCACCCGGGGCCGTGGGTCAGGGGGTGGGGTCGGGGCGTTGCGGGCCCGGGAGGAGGATGTGGTCGAAGCGGGTGGGGTCGGTTTCCCCGCCACCCCCGGAAAACGGGGAT
>NZ_JARWRU010000262.1 GCF_029867845.1 Nocardia farcinica
GGCGAGAGTGGCGGCGAAGGCGGCGTGCAGCACCATGAACATGGTGGCGCCGCTGCGCGCGGCCAGCTCCCGCAGACCCGCGGTGGTCCCGGCGTCGACGGTCAGGTCGACGGCGGCCCCGCGCAGGCTCGGGCGCGCGGGGCGCGGGCGGTCGGTGGGCAGCGCCAGCTGGGCGGGCAGACCGGCGAGGGTGTCGCGCCAGAAGGCGAGCTGGCGGTGGGCCAGATCGCCGGGACGGTCGGGGGAACCGAGCAGTTCGTGCTGCCAGAGGCTGTAATCGGCGTATTGGACGGGCAGTTCGGCCCAGTCGGGGGCGGCGCCGCGCAGGCGGGCGGCGTAGGCGCGCACCAGGTCGGCGACCAGCGGCGGCATGGACAGCGCGTCGGCGGCGATGTGGTGCACGACGAACACCAGCACGTGCTCGGCGGGCGCGCCGGGGGTCGCGGGTTCGAGGGCGAGCAGGGCGACGCGGGCGGGCAGGTCGGTGGTGACGTCGAAACCGGTGCGCGCCAGGGCGGCGACGGCGGCGGGCAGGCCCGCCTCCTCGACGGTCATGCGGGCCAGCGAGAAGCCGATGTCGGCCAGCGGCAGCACGGACTGGAAGGGGCCATGCGCGTCCTGCGGGTAGACGGTGCGCAGGGTCTCGTGCCTGCCGAGCACGTCGAGCACGGCGCGTTCCAGGGCGGGCACGTCCAGCTCGCCGGTCAGGCGCAGCACGGCGGGCAGGTTGTACACGCTCTCCACGCCATCCCCGGTCCCGTCCCCGGCCTCGGCGCCGTCCTGGACCTCGACGCGGTTGAGGAACCACAGGCGCTGCTGGGCGGGCGAGAGCGGGACGCGGGCCGGGCGCTCGCGGCGGGTCGGCGCGGAAACCGGTGCCGTGTGGGCCGATTCGGGATCGGCGAACGGGCGCACGGCCTCGGCGAAGGCCTCGACGGTCGGCGCCTCGAACAGGGTGCGCACCGGGATGCGCGCGCCGCCGAGCGCGGCGCCGACGCGGGCGGTCACCTGGGTGGCGTCCAGCGAGCTGCCGCCGTGGGCGAAGAAGTCGTCGTCGAGTCCGGCGCGGTCGGCGCCGAGCACCTCGGCGAAGACCTCGGCGACCAGCGTCTGCACCGGGTCGGCCGGGGCGCGGAACTCGGCAGCGCGCAGGGTGGGCGCGGGCAGCGCGCGGCGGTCCAGCTTGCCGCTGGTGTTGAGCGGGAACTCGGCCAGCGCCACGACGGCGGTGGGCACCATGTAGGCGGGCAGGCGGCGGGTCAGCGCGGCGCGCCGGGCGGCGGTGTCCACGCCCGCGCCCGGGGG
>NZ_JARWRU010000263.1 GCF_029867845.1 Nocardia farcinica
CCGCTTCCGCGCCCCTACCTGAGTCGCGCCGGGGGGGGGCGCGTGTTCGGTGTCGGGGCCCCGCGCGGCCCGGCCCCCGCACGGCGGGGGCGTGTTCGGGGGTGGTTGGGGCCCGCCACTCCGAGCCGTCGATGTGCACGGTGGAGACCGGGTCGATGTTGCCCTCCCTGGCGATGAGCAGCAGGTCGCCGTCGACCCAGCTCAGCGAGACGGCACTGCTGCTCAACCCGACCGCGACCGGCACCGGCTTGGTCAGCGAGTAGTTGCCGTTGGGACCGCGCACGATGAGCGCCACGTACACCTTGCCGTCGGCGATCAGCGCGGCGCGGACTCCGGTGCGCGAAACCCGCAGCTCGGTGATCGGCATGCGCAGGGTGAGCCCGGTGTCGTTGTCGGTCAGCGCGCTGATGTCCACGTCCTGCCGTGACACCGTGTTGGTGGCGTTGTCGCGCACCGCCCGGATGACCTGCATGCCGTTGATCACCGCCCAGGCCGCGCTGCCGTCGCCGTTCCACGACGGCCGCGAGATCGTCTCGCCCTCGGCGACCGGGATGGCGTTGCCGCCGTAGGTGCCGACCATGAGGGTGCGCTGCGGCTCCGAGGCAGGCCTGCCCGCGTCGGCCACCGCCGCCACCAGCTGGCCGTCCGGGGACAGCGCGGCCGAGCGCAGGTTGTTGACCGAGCCGAAGTAGCCGGGCACGTCGACCACACCGCCCTCGGTGACCTGGGCGAGGGTGCCGCCGCGCAGCGCGTGCAGGCCGATCCGATTGATCCCTCGGACGGTGGGATTGAGATAGTCGACGTCGGCGACGGTCCAGCCGTTGGTCGCGAACCGCTGGTCCAGCGGTTCCCCGTCGGCGAGCAGCACGTACGGTCCCGGGATGTCGGCCTCCGACAGCGTCAGCACCACCTGCCCGGCCAGCATCTCCTTGTCGCGCTGGTCGAGCGCGCCCGCGCCGGCGAAGTCGACACGGACGCCCCCGAGTCCGACACCGACATCCTGCGGATCGCCGTTGGCCTTGGTGATCGGCCCGCGCAGCGTCACCGGCGGCGCCAGCCGATTGCCGACCACCGGCCCCAGGTTCTCCCTCGGCCCCTCGAGGAGCAGGCCGAGCAATCGCTGGGCGAGCTGGTTCTTCGGCACCGAGAGCCAGCGCAGATCGGGCACCGCCGAGGTGCCGGTCGGGTCGGCGAAATACAGCACATAACGCCGGTAGGACTTGGCGAACGCGCTGGAATCCATGACCACGCCGGGCGGCAGCGAGGCGATCCGCCACTCCCCGTCAACCCGGACCATCTCGATCTGGTTCTCCAGGGTGGGCTCGGTGACCGCG
>NZ_JARWRU010000264.1 GCF_029867845.1 Nocardia farcinica
GCCCCGACGACGGCTCCCGCCTGCGCCTGACCGTCACCCAGACCCGGGTAGCCGCCGACGCCGGGGTACCCCCCCAAGCCCCCCCCCCGGGAGGCCCCGAGGCGCCGCCACCCCCCCCCCGGGGCCCGGCCCCCGCCGCCACCCCATCGCCGGCCCCCCCCCCGGCCACGACGAGCTCAGCCGCGGCGGCCCCGGCCACCCACACCCTCGGCCCGGTGACCTTCCGCGTCCCCGACGGCTGGCACGTGACATCCCCCGGCGCCACCTCCGCCCGCGTCGACCTCGGCCCCGACGACGGCTCCCGCCTGCGCCTGACCGTCACCCAGACCCGGGTAGCCGCCGACGCGGGCTACGCCCGCATCGCCGCCGACCTGGAAGCCCAGATGCAGCAGAAACCCTCCCTCGGCGACCTGCGCCGCGACGTGGTCTTCGCGGGCCGCTCCGGCCTGTCCTACATCGAACGCCCCCAAGGCGGTTCCACCGTCCGCTGGCACGTCCTGCTCGAACACGGCACCCAGGTCAGCATCGGCTGCCAGTACGTCGCCGAAGACGACTGGGCGGTGCTGGAACCCAGCTGCGAAGAGCTTGCCACGTCGATCGACGTGCAGCCGTAGGTGATCGGTCCGTTCGAGGCACCGGAGAACAACCCCGAGAAACAAGCTCAATGGCTCGAAGACACCCCGGAAACGCGTTCGGGGCCCCAGGCGCCATGCCCGAGACCCCGAACCGAATCGCTGAATCAGAACAGGTTGGCCAGCGCGGAGTCGGTGCTCTGCAGCTCCGAGTTGCCGCTGCTCACCAGCTGGCCGGCGCCGGCCAGGGTGGTGTTGAGCTGGTCGACGTTCTGCTGCCAGGTGCGCTGCAGGCTGGCGAAGGCCTCGTTCGTCGCACCCTTCCAGTTGGTGGTGACGAATTCCTCGACCTTCTTGTGGAACTGCTCGAGCTCGTCCCGAATGCCCTCGGCGCGCTTGATGATCTGCCGGGCACCGTCCTCGACGCCGGCGAAATTGGCGGAGATTTGCTGCGACATGGTTGTCAGGCTCCTTTAATGCGAATCTGCGGTGATTACTCCGGGTGCAGATCCAGGCTCGAGACCTGAGACTGCACCTTCTGGGCGAAATCGGTGTCCTGGTCGGCGAACGACGAACCGGCCTTGATGAGCTTCTCGGAGGTCTCGAGCAGCTTGTCGTTCAGCTTGTCGGCCTGGTAGTAGTAGCGCTCCATGAAGGCGTTGAACGCGTCGCGCGCCTGGCCCTTCCAGTTGGCCCCGTTCGTGACGGCGTCCTCATCCGCCTTCAGCGTACGGATGGCCGCCATCAGGTTTGAGTGCTGCTCCTGGAACTCCTTCGCCTTCTGGGCGATCAGTTCGGGGCTGGCATCAAGACTGCCTGCTTCAGCCATTGCGGCTCCTCCTGTATGTGTTCTCGGCCGACTGGTTCTCGATCCACCCGGTAGGTGCCCAGCCGATCCGTCTGTATGGTTCGACGCGATCCGCGCCGGATCGGTTCCATCGAATTCTCGGCGGTTCCGTCGATCCGCTCACATCGACATCGCCTCCCCACCGGTCCTGCCGTCTGTCCGCCGCGGTCTGTGCGACTCGCGGAATCACCGGAGCGAATTGCCGATGGCACGAATGCGTCCGTAGGTCTCACCGACTGGGACACCGCAGAAGGGGCCTCGACGACTACCCCCGCAAATCTCGGACCGCGGTGCTTGCACGTCGGTCGGCGCCAGCGCTCGTTCCCCTCCTTCCCCCCTGCTCGGCACACGTGATCCGCCAGGCTGGCTCCGATCACCCTAGCTCAATCGGTCCAGGTAGCGCTAGCGCGCGCGAGCGTGCGTGATCACTACGACGCAGGTGAACGGCGGTGTGTACCGCGCTACTGGCCGACCACCTTCGCGATGACCGGAACCATGTTGTCGGCCAGCAGATCGGGCGACTGATCGGTCCATACCTGGAAGGCCTGCACCGTCGCGAGATCGTCGACGACCACGATCCGCGCCGTGCTGTTCATGATGGCATTGGGCAGGCCGCGCAGACCACCGTTGCCCGCCTGGCTGTCGGTGCGCAGCACGATCACCACGTCGGAGTCGACTTCGGTGTTGTAGGCGGAAACCGACAGCGGACGAGGCGATTTCTCGTCGCCCACCGCCTTGTAGGCCTGGCTGTAGCGAAATCCGATCTCCTCCAGGAAGCGGGCTTGGGAACTCGGTGTGAGCACCGCCGACAATGTCGACTCACCGAAATTGAACGCGGTCACCGTCTTGCCCTGGAACTGCGGATATTCGGTGCGGACGGCGGCAAGCCGACCGGAGTCGCCGCCGTCGGAATTCGGCCTGGTCAGCAAGTAGGTGCCCGCGGCGACCACGGCCGCCACCACCAGGGTGAGGATGACGGGCAGCAGCAGTGCTCGTCCCTTCGACCTGCGCGGCTGCCCGTTGCGGAGGGTGTCGACCAGGTGTTGGTCCGTGGGGTCGTAGGGCGTGACGGTCGGCGAATGGCCCGTGCCGATCGTATGCGTAGCGGTGGGTATCCGCGGCTGTGAGGTGAACTGTGCGGTGGGTACCCGGGGCTGGGTCGTCGGAGCCGGGGCCGCCGGTGGCCTGCCGTAAAGGGCGGCCTCGGCATCCTGGACGAACTCACGACATGTCGAGTAGCGGGCGGCGGGATCCTTGGCGAGCACCTTCGCGATCACGGCGTCGAGTGCGGCGGGCACCCCGTAGCGCACGGTGCTCGGTTGCGGTGGAGGCTCGTGCAGATGACCCATCATGACCACGGCGGGCACCGTGGAGGGATACGGGTTCTGGCCAGTGAGCATGCGATAGAAGGAGCAGCCGAGGCTGTAGATGTCCGAGCGGTGGTCCAGGCGCTCACCCAGCAGTTGCTCCGGCGACGCATAGGCGACCGTGGCCATGAAGTTTCCGGTGGCGGTCAACTCCTGGCCGTCCTCTGCCGACTTCGCGACGCCGAAGTCGGTGAGCAGCACGCGCTCCTCGTCCTCGCTGTCGACCGTCGAGAGCAGGAAGTTCGCCGGCTTGATGTCGCGGTGCAGCAGCCCGCGCCGGTGAGCGTAGTCGAGGCCCTTGCCCACCTCGGAGACGATGCGCAGTGCCCGCTGTGGCGTCATCACCGCGGGCCCCTTCGCGGTTTCCGCCGCGGCGTCGACGCCGTCGACGTACTGCATCGCGATCCAGAGCTGGCCGTCCTCCTCGCCGCGGTTGTAGACGGTGACGATATTGGGATGGTCGAGTCCGGCGGCCAGATTGGCTTCGCGCTCGAACCGTGCGCGGAACTCCGCGTCGGTGGAGAGCTCGGCGCTGAGCACCTTGAGTGCGTCCCTGCGCGGCAGAATCGGGTTCTGCGCCAGGTACACCGTGCCCATTCCGCCGCTGCCCAGCACTTTGATCACCCGGTAGCCGCCGACGATCGCTCCGGGCCGCAGAGCCATTCGATCCTCCCTCATCGCGATGGTCGGCGCCCGGCTGCGGCGGTTCGGTGAACTCGACGCCCGGACTCGCGCCTCGGAGCAATCTAGCAAGCAGGGCGAACGATCTCGACCCGTCGTCCGGTCGGGCGTACGGGGCCCGGCCCCGGCCACCGGGCACCGGCTGTGGTCAGGCCTCGGCGAGCAGACCGTACTGAGCAGCCGTGCGCTGGTGGTCCTGCTGGGTATTGGCGCCCTCGACAACCGCGACGTACCGGCCGACATGGAGGAAACAGGTCGGGGGATACCGGTCCGCCGACGATTTCGGGTCCTTGCGGTCGTAGCAGCCCACACCGGCCATGTTCGGTGGGGAGTCGATCGGGGCGTACCGTGCCGACTCGGCGTCGGCGAGCGCGGCGAGGAGCCGGGCCGCTGCCGGGGCATCAGCGGCCCGGTACAGGACCGCGCCGGAGATCGCGACGAGATCGACGCCGGTGTCGGCGTAGGCGGTCTTCGCCAGGTCGGCTCGCAGCGCCGAATGCAGCCAGGCCTGCCTGGGCAGCACCATCGACGGGTCGGTGTCGCCGGTGAACTGCGCGGTGTTCTCCAGAGGCAGGGTACGGGCCAGCATCGAGTCGGTGTCGATGGGGAGCGAGTCGAGCTGGTCGGCGGGGGTGGGGGTGTAGTCCGACAGTCCGTCGAGGATCGCCCGCAGCGCCCGCTGGACGAGGGTGGTGGAGGCGGTCGGTTCCGACGGTTCGGACACCGGATCCTCGGCTCGGACGAGAAGCACCATGTCGTCGCGTACGAGCTGGGCGTCGACCCGGCGGTGCTGAGTGGACCACCGTGCTTGCGCCTCACCGAAGTCTGGAACGGTGACAGGGGTGTCGTCCGGCCACTTCTGTTGGGCACGTGCCGACATGAGTCCGGCCGCGTTCGCCGCGGCTGCCGCCGAGTCGAACCGGAGGGTGACCATCTCCAGCGCGGTGCCGAGCCCGATGCCCTGTCTGCGCTGCCCCCGGCTCTGCCATCCCGCGACCAGTCCGGGCGTGAGCTGGGCGAACTCGGCGCGCTCGATCAGGGCGATATCGCTGGGCAGCAGGATCGGCGTGATCCGGCGGTCGACGTAGATGGAACTGCGATGTACCAGGCGGGCGTCGATGTCGACGGCTGCGGGGAGTGCCGTGCCGAGTCGCGCGGCCTCGAGCATGGCGCCGGTGTGCTCGGTCCGAGCCTGTTCCTGGTCGCGGGGTGTGGTGGAGTAGTTGCCCGGATCCAGTTGGGTGAGGTCGAAGGTCGGTCCGCCGGCGTTTGCGCCGGACTCGTCCGAGCATCCGGCGATGAGCAGAACGGCCGCGAGTCCGGCGGCGAGGATGCGGCCTGCGGTGGTGGTTCTCATGACGGTCACTCGCTTTCGGCAAGGATCGCGTACTGGGCGGCGGCGCGTTCGTACAGCAACGGGTCGATGCGAGCGGTCGAGGGGATGAGTCCGAACACCACGGCCACATAACGGCCGTAGACGATGACGCACTGGGCGTTGAAGTTGCGGACCGGATCGGTCTCGGCCAGCTTCAGACAGCGCACGTCGTCCAGCCCAGGCGGCGACGGAAGCTCTTCGTCGCCACGGTCGCTCTGGGACAGGGTGGTCTGGAGGCGGAACGCGGCGGGTAGATCCTCGGTGCGGTAGACCACTCCGCCCCGGCGGCCGACCAGATCGACTCCGCTGTCACGCATCGTCCGTGCCACCTCGGCGGGCTTGCGCTCGAAGTGCAATTGGGCGTCCGGGGTGAGTGCGCCGAAATCGGAGTCGCTGTAGAACGGGTCTCCCGCTGCCGCGGGCAAGGCGCGGCGCATGATGCCGTCCGGGTCGGCCGGGATGTCGAGCAGGTCGTCCAGCGGGATGGGCACATGCTCGTCCAGCGCTGGGATCTGCAGTTCCAGCGTCTTACCGGTGACCTCGGCCAGGGCCTCTGGATTCGGCTGTGGGACGCCCGCGTTCACCACCACGAGGTAAACGTCGTGGGCCAGATAGGAGATGGCGGTGAGGTCATCGGCGGAGGAAGTACGCGCCTCGGGAAAGTCCGCCACGATGACGGGATGCCGATTCGGCTCGGCGCCGGTGACGGCATCGAAGTCGAGCGCGGCCTGCCTGCTCGCGGCTTGGGTGGGGAAGCGCAGGACCGAGACGATGAGCTTCTTGCGGTTGCGCAGGTCGCCGTTGGTCCGTGACACGTACACGCCCGCGACGAGGCCGTTGCGTTCCGCGGCGGGCTGGTATTCCGCCGGGAACGTGTCTGACTGGGCCAGTCGCTCACCGTTCCAGAACAACTCGACGTCGCCCAATTCGTGGATCTCGGGGTCCACGTCGACCGAGTGCACGAGGTGGCCCAGCATGCGCCTGGCCTCGATGAGCCGGATTTCGGGGATTCCGTCGATGTCGGGATCGAATTCGGTGGGCTCCGGCACGTAGCCGCCTGTCCGCAAGGTAGCCGGATCCACAGGGAACAGGCCGGGCACGGCCGTACCGGTGACCGTGGACGAACACCCGCTCGCTCCCGCGACGACGACCGCCAACACGGTCAGGACAACTCTCAACTTTCGCATTCCCCCAGCCCTTCGTGTGTCCGTCTCCGGTGCCCTCGGTGCGCCGGCCCTGTTCGGGACGGCTCAGTTCGCGGTCAGCAACACGTATTGCGCTGACATCTTCTGGTGTAGATCGGCCAGTTGCCTGGCGTAGGCCTGCACCACGTACCGGTCGATCTGCATGATGCACAGGTGCATGCTGATCTCCGAGAGTCCGCTGATCGGGGCGTCGCGGATGCACTCGACGTGATCACCGAGGCCACGCGGTGTCTCGACCACGGTCTGTTCCGCGTCGAGATCTGCCGTGTACCGCCAGCTCTCCCACAGCTTCTC
>NZ_JARWRU010000265.1 GCF_029867845.1 Nocardia farcinica
TTTCAACTATCTGGGTCGGGGGGGTGCCCGCTATACCGCGGGGGGGGGGGCACCCACTCCCGAATTCGACGCGCTGACCGCGACCACCGACCCCCGCATGGCGCTGCCCGCGGTCGTCGACATCAACGCCATCGCCGAGGAGGGCCCCGACGGGCTGGAACTCGAGGCGACCTGGGAGTACGCCACGCAGATCCTGCGCGCCGCCGATGTCGAGGAACTGGCGCAGCGGTGGGTGCAGGCGCTGCGCGCGCTGGCCGCGCACGTCGAATCCGACACCGCGGGCGGCTACACCCCCTCGGACTTCCCGCTGGCCGAGGTGACCGCCGAGGACATCGACGCCTGGCAGCGTGAGTACCAGGGCATGACCGACGTGTGGCCGTTGACGCCGTTGCAGTCCGGTCTGCTGTTCCACGCCGTCTACGACACCGACGGCTCCGACGGCTACACGGTGCAGGCAGCGCTGAGTTTCACCGGCGAGGTCGACCCCGAACGGATGCGCCGCGCCGCGCAACTGCTCATCGACCGGCACGACAGCCTGCGCGCCGCCTTCGTCGAAAGCCCCTCCGGCCCACGGCAGATCGTGCTGCGCCGGGTGCCGGTGGACTGGCGCTACACCGACATCGCCGACCGGGGTGACCGGGCGGCCGAGCTGCGGCGGATCGCCGAGGCGGCGGCCGAACCGTTCGACCCCGCACACCCGCCGCTGCTGCGCTTCCACCTGGTGCGCACCGGCGCGGACGAGTACCGGCTGCTGGTGACCAACCACCACATCGTGCTCGACGGCTGGTCCATGCCGCTGATCGTGCACGAACTGCTCACCGCCTACCGCACCGAGGGCGACCCGGCCGCGCTCGGCCCGGCCCGCTCCTACCGGGACTACCTGCACTGGCTGGCCACGCAGGATCACGACGCCGCCCTGGCGGCCTGGCGTCGCATGCTCGACGGCATCGAGAGCCCGACCAGGGTCGCCGGCCACGGCGACCGCGTGGTCACCGACGAGACCGGCGAGGTGACGCTGCGCCTCGATCCGGCCACCAGCGCCGCGGTGCTCGCGCTCGGCCGCTCGCACGGGGTCACCGCGGGCACCGCCATCCAGGCCGCCTGGGCGCTGCTGCTCACCGTGCTGTCCGGCCGCTCGGACGTGGTGTTCGGCAACACCGTCTCGCACCGCCCGCCGCAGCTGGCCGGTGTGGAGCGCATGGTCGGCCTGTTCATCAACACCCTGCCGGTGCGGGTCCGGCTCGAGCCCGGCGAGACCGTGGCCGATCTGCTGACCCGGGTGCAGTCCGAGCAGGCCGCCATGCTCGACCACCGGCACGTCGGTCTGGCCGAACTCCAGCGCGAGACCGGCGTGGCCGACATGTTCGACACCGTGACCGTGCTCGAGTCCTACCCGCTCGACCAGCGCGAGCTGTCCGGCGATCTGTCCGGCGCCGGCCTGCGCCTCACGGAGGTGGACGCCCAGGACGCCACGCCGTACCCGCTCAGTCTGCAAGTGACCCCGCCGCGGCCGGGCCACGAGGGCAGCGGCGCGCTCGGCGAGTCCGACACCCACACCGTGACACTGCGTTTCGCCACCGACCGGTTCGACGCCGAGCAGGCGCGCGCGTTGCTCGACCGGTTCGCGCTGATCCTGTCCCAGCTGGCCGCCGACCCGGCCCCCCGGGTCGCCGCGCTGCGCACCTGCCGCGCTGCCGAACGCGCCGAACTGCTCTCGGTCGGCGCGCCCGCGCGAGCCGCCGAGCGCACCCTGCGGGAGATCCTGGCCGAGGCCGCTTCCACCCACGCCGAGGAGACGGCCGTCCGCTTCGGTCGCGACGCGCTCACCTACGCCGAACTCGACCGCCGCGCGACCCGGCTGGCCCGGGTGCTGAGCGCGCGCGGCGCCCGCCCCGAGGTCTTCGTCGCCCTTGCCCTGCCGCGTTCGGCCGAGCTGATCGTGGCGGTGTGGGCGGTGGCGAAGACCGGCGCGGCCTTCGTCCCGCTTGACCCGGCGAACCCGTCCGAGCGGATCGCCGAACTGCTGGCCGACTCGGGCAGCCGGATCGGCGTCACCCTCGACACGGTGGCGCACGGACTCCCGGGCACCGTGGACTGGATCGTGCTCGGCGACCGGGACGATCCGGCCGCCTTCGATCCGGCCGCCTTCGATCCGGCCCCTGAGCCCGGCGACACCGAGACCGGCGACCGGGTGCGGGACGAGCGCACACCCGAACCCCGCCCCGCTCTCCGGCCGGAGAACACGGCCTACGTCATCTATACCTCCGGTTCGACCGGCAAGCCCAAGGCGGTCCAGGTCAGCCACCGCGGCCTGGCCGGACTTGTCGCCGCGCAGGTGGATTCGTTCGCCGTGAGCATCGAGTCGCGCGTGCTGAACGTCGCCTCGCCCGGCTTCGACGCCTGCGTCTCCGAGCTGCTGCTCGCCCACAGCGCGGGCGCCTGCCTGGTGGTCGCCCCGCCGGAGTCCTACGCAGGCGCCGACCTGGAGGCTTTGCTCGCCGAGCAGCGGGTCACCCACGCCGTCATCACCCCCACCGTGCTGAGCACCCTCGATCCGGCGCGCCTGCCCGAGCTGACCACCATCGCCGTGGTCGGCGAGGCGACCGGCGCCGAGGTGGTCGAGCGCTGGGCGCCCAGCCGCACCCTGATGAACCACTACGGCCCCACCGAGGCCACCGTATGGGCCACCGGCTCGGACACGCTGCGGCCCGGGGAGCCGGTCACCATCGGCGCCCCGATCCCCGGCGTCACCGCGGTGGTGCTCGACCACTGGCTGCGCCCGGTGCCCGAGGGCGTGACCGGCGAGCTGTACCTGGGCGGCCCCGGCCTGGCCCGCGGCTACCACGGCCGCCCCGATCTCACCGCCACCCGGTTCGTGCCCGACCCGTTCGCCGGCGACGGCGCGCGCCTGTACCGCACCGGCGACGCGGTGCGCTGGCTGCGCGGCCGGACCGGCCTGGAACTGGAGTATCTCGGGCGCAACGACCAGCAGGTCAAGATCCACGGCCTGCGCATCGAACCGGAGGAGATCGACGCCCACCTGGCCCGCCACGAGTGCGTCGCCACCGCCGCCACCGTGGCGCGCCCCGGTCCGGCGGGCGAACCGGTCCTGGTGTCCTATGTGGTGCCGGTGCCCGGCGCCGCGGTCGACGTGCGCGCCCTGCACGACGACCTGGCCGCCGAACTGCCGCACTACATGAACCCGTCGGCCATCGTGGTGCTCGACGCCATGCCGATGTCGGCATCCGGCAAGATCGCGCGCAATGTGCTGCGCCAGCGCGAATTCCAGGCCGAGATCACTCCGGGCCGGGCGCCGTCGACGCCCGCCGAGCACATCATGGCCCGGTTGTTCGCCGAGGTCCTGCACCTCGACCCGCACAGCGTCAGCGCGCAGAGCAACTTCTTCACCCTCGGCGGCGACAGCATCGTCTCCATGCGCCTGGTCGCGCTGGCCAAGGCGGCGGGGCTGGTCATCACCCCGCGAGATGTGTTCGACGCCAAGACGGTCGCCGCCCTGGCGGCCAAGGCCCGCACCACCGCCGAGGACACGGCGATCGAGCCGCCGGCCCGGCCGTCCGGGCGCGGGCGCGGCGGCCGCCCAGCCCGCCCGGAGGCCTTCCCGCTGGTACGGCTCACCGCCCCCGACGTCCCCCGTCTCGAGCACCCCAACGGCGCGGTGGCCGCCCG
>NZ_JARWRU010000266.1 GCF_029867845.1 Nocardia farcinica
GACCCGTACGACGAGGTGCGCGTCGTGCTCCCAGGTGATGGCGATGCCGCCGTGCAGCTGGATGGTCTCGGCCGCCACCTCGTTGAAGGCCCGCGTGCAGTGCGTGCGCGCCACCCACCCGTCGTGGGCGGCCGAGGCCGCGCCGGTCGCCAGCGACTCCGTGGCCAGCCGCGACACCGATTCCGCCGACTCCACCAGCACGTACATGTCGGCCATCCGGTGCTTGAGCGCCTGGAAGCTGCCGATCACCCGGCCGAACTGCACCCGCGACCTGGTGTACTCCACGGTCGTCTCCAGGCACCGCCTGGCCGCACCCACCTGCTCGGCGGCGAGCGCCGCCCACGCGATGTCGCGCAGCCGCCTGGTCGCCTCGGCCTGATCGCCGTCGCCGAGCCCGCGCGCGGCCACCCCGTCGAAGGACACCTCCGACAGCTTGCGGGTCGGGTCGAGGGTGGGTACCGCGCGCCGCGTCACACCCGCGGCGGCGGCGTCGACCTCGAACCAGCCGGACCCGGTGAGCACCACGAGGGTGTCCGCCCCGGTCGCGTCGAGCACATAGTGGGCGGTGCCGTGCAACGTCTCGCCCTCGGCCCGTACGCCGGGCTCGTCCCAGCCGCGCGGCCCCGCCCAGCACACCGCCACGGTGCGCGAGCCCTCCGCGACCTCGGGCAGCAGCCGCTCGCAGGCCGCGGTGTCCCCGGACAACAGCAACGCCTGCGCGCCGAGCACCGCCGAACCGAGCATCGGCACCCCGGCCAGGGTGCGGCCCAATTCGCCCAGCACCAGGAAGGATTCGACCAGGCTCGCCCCGGCCCCGCCGTACTCCTCTGGAATCGCCAGCGCGGCCACGCCGATCTGCTCGCACAGCAGCCGCCACAACGCCGGGTCGTAACCGAGGTCGGTGTCCATGGCCGCGCGCACCGAGGCGGAGCCGGCGTGCTTGGCCAGCAGCGCCCGCACCGAGTCGGCGAACTCTCTGCGTTCGGTCTCGTCCAGGCTCATGCGATGCCCCGTTCCGCGCGCAGGGCCGCGGCGATCCTGGCGCGATGCGCGGCCGCGGTGCCCCAGGCCGAACGCAGCGCGGTGACCCTGGTCAGCCACAGCGACAGGTCGTATTCGGCGGTGTAGCCGATCGCGCCGTGCACCTGCAGGGCGGCGCGGGCGGCGGCGTAGGCGGCCTCGTCACAGGCCACCGCCGCGGCGGAGACATCGCGCGAACGGGTCGGCTCGTCGAAGGTCAGCGCCGCCCGATACAGCAGCGGCTCGGCCAGATCGAGCCCGATGAGCACATCGGCCAATCGCTGCTTGACCGCCTGGAACTCGCCGATCGGCTTGCCGAACTGCTTGCGCTGCTTGGCGTATTCGGTCGCCGCGTGCAGCAGCGCCCGGCCCGCGCCCAGCTGCTGCGCGGCCGAGGCGAGCACACCCGCGTCGAACGCCCGCGCCCCCGCCGCGCGCACCTGCTCACCCTGGGCAACGACCTCGCCCGCCTCGACCGCGAACAGCCCGCGCGCCGGGTCGATCGAGCGGACGGCCGCGCCGGGCGTGCCGAGGGACAGGGTGTCGCCGGAGACCAGCAGCACCACCTCGGCCGCGTCGGCGTCCACCGCCACCGCGCGCCCGCCGGGTTCGGCGAAGGCCACCGTCGCCAGCGTCTCTCCGGCCGCGATGCCGGGCAGCCACCGCTGCGCCGGATCGGTGTCCGACAGCGATTGCAGCAGCGCGGGAACCGCGGCGGCGCTCTCGGTGAGCGGACCGGCCGCGGGCGCGCGGCCCCGGTGGGCGGAGGCGCCGCCCCGAAAGCCCCGCGCGGCCGCCCCGCCGGCGTGCCCCGCGCCGCAGGCCCCCCCCCGCCCACCCAGCAACGG
>NZ_JARWRU010000267.1 GCF_029867845.1 Nocardia farcinica
GCGGTTGCCTGTGGGCGCCCCCGGGGGGGGCCGGCCCCCGTGGTGGGGCGGCCCGTCCGGGGGCGGGGCCTGGGGGCCGGGGGCGTGGGCCGCCCCCGGGGCCGTCTTCGCCGGCGCCGGGGGCGCCGTCGCCGATTGCTCGGCATTCGCCTCGCCCAAGTGCTGAGTCATGCCACCGCCTCTCCGTGCCGCGATCCGAACCACATTATCCGACCGCGGCTACTGCCCGGACCACGACGTCGGGCCGCGATCCACGCCTCGTCGCGGGGTCGCGGCGCAACGTTGTCACCATTGTCGCGCGTCGGGCCCGTCCGCGCTCGTTCTCGTGCTGTTCGCGGTCGCGATCGATGCAACGCGCGGACCGGGGGAAGGCTTCCCGGCGGCGGGCTCCGGCGCCCGTGCGGGGGTACGGCCGGGCCACGGCGCCTGTAGGCAGGCGGCGACCGTGGTGGCCAGGTGCAGCGAGCGCCCGGCAAACGACGCACGCGGGTGCGGGCGGGGCCGGTATGTTCGCCGCATGACGGTCCTGCGGTCCCTGGTGTTGTTCGGTCTGGCGGCGCTCGCCGAGATCGGCGGGGCCTGGCTGGTGTGGCAGGGCTACCGGGAGGACCGCGGGCTGTGGTGGATCGCGGCGGGCGTGCTCGCCCTCGGCGCGTACGGGTTCGTCGCCACCTTCCAGCCCGACCCGAACTTCGGGCGCATCCTGGCCGCCTACGGCGGGGTCTTCGTGGCCGGGTCGCTGGTGTGGGCGATGGTGCTGGACGGATTCCGGCCCGACCGCTGGGACCTCGCGGGCGCGCTGATCTGCCTGGTGGGAGTGGCGGTCATCATGTACGCGCCACGCTGAGCGCCCGCCGATCCCGCCCGGGTGCCCGGGTCCGCTCCGATGCCGAAACGCGTAGGCTCGATTGCGTTCTCGTGCATGTGTTCGGAAACTTGCCGGGCGTGGCACCGGGACTCGCCGCGCCACATCGGGTAACGTTTGTGCTTTTGCGTAAAGTTTTCGCTGTTGGGCGAGTCATAGCCGGATTCTGTTACGGTCTATTGCGTTTCAGGGTTGAGGGTTGTTGTGGCAACGAGACTGATTGCGAAGCGCTATGACTGGGTACCTGGCTGGTCTCACGGGACTGGTGGTCGCAACCACCGTCGCCGTCGCCGCCGCGTACTCCGCTCCGGTTCCCGCCCACGCCGATCCGGTGAAACCCGCTGCGCCCGCATCGGATTCGCCCGCGCCCGCGCCGGCCTCCGGCGCGCCCACCCTGGTGATCGAGACCTGCCCCG
>NZ_JARWRU010000268.1 GCF_029867845.1 Nocardia farcinica
CGGCGCCCCCGCGCACCCCCCGATCGCCCCACAGCAAGGAGCACTGCCGATGCAGAGCGATCTGTTCGACGCCCGTCACGCCGAGGTCAACGGCCTGGGCATCCAGAAGCAGGGCGGCAAGATGGTCAAGGTCGGGGTCGACGGCGAGGTCATGGCCAGGGCCGGGTCGATGGTGGCCTACCAGGGCGAACTGCATTTCCAGGCCCAGGGTTCCGGTGGTATCGGGCGCGCGATCCAGGCTCGGCTGACCGGGGAGGGCGTGCCGTTGATGAAGGTGTCGGGGCGCGGCGACCTGTTCCTGGCCAACGCCGCGGCGGATGTGCACCTGATCGACCTGGACGGCTCGGACGGGCTCACCGTCAACGGCGCGAACGTGCTCGCCTTCGACAGCACGCTGCGCTACGACATCAAGCGGGTGCAGGGCGCGGCCGGGTACGCCAGTAATGCCGGCCTGTTCAACTGCGTGTTCACCGGGCGCGGGCGCATCGCCATCACCACCGAGGGCGGGCCGGTGGTGCTGAATGTGGACCAGCCGACCTATGCCGACCCGCAGGCCGCGGTGGCCTGGTCGTCGAGCTTGCAGACCGGCATCGAACGCAACGACTCGTTCGGTCTGGGCACCCTGCTCGGCCGCACCACCGGCGAGGGCCTGACGCTGGCGTTCAGCGGACGCGGCTTCGTGATCGTGCAGCCCTCGGAACTGCCGCCCGGCGGGTTCGTCGCGGGCACCGGCGGCGGCCGGCAGGCCGGTGAGGGCAGCGGCTTCCTCGGCGGCATCCTCGGCTGAAAGCCCGGGAGCGGAACGCCTAGCGGGACAGTGCCCGTTCGAAGGCGGGCCACGCCTTGTGCAGGTCCTCCTGCCAGTACCCCCAGGCGTGGGTGCCGGTGGGCCGCAGGTCGACGGTGGCCGGAATCCGCAGCTCCGCCAGTCGATCCCGCAACTGGAGCGTGCACATGTGGGTGATCGCCTCCAGCGGCGCGCCGAACAGCAGCCGGTAGCCGAGCTCAGCGATGTCACCGCCCACGGCTGCCGGGGTGTCGAGCGAGCCGGGGACGCCGTTACCGGTCGAGATGTAGATCTCGGTGCCGCGCAGGCGTTCCGCGTGCAGGTAGGGGTCGTTGGCCTGCCAGGTGGGGTCGGTGGGCGGACCCCACATGTTGATCGGGTTGCCGTGGTGAGCGGCCACGACCGCGTTCACCATCACCTGCCCCTGCGGATCGCTGGTGCGCACGCAGCCGCTGAACGAGCCGATCGCCCGGTACAGTCCCGGCGCGTTGAGCGCCAGCTGGAAGACCGAGGTGCCGGACATGGACACCCCGGCCACGGCGTTGGCCCCGGAGCCGTTGAAGCGCTCGTCGATCAGCGGCGGCAGCTCCTCGGTGAGGAAGGTGGCCCAGCGCTGAGTGCCGAGCACCGGGTCCTCGGCCTGCCAGTCGGTGAAGTAGCTGCCTGCGCCGCCGAGCGGGATGACCACATTGACCTGCTCATCGGCGAAGAAGTCGCGGAAGTCGGTGCTGTCGTGCCAGCTGCCGTCGAGGTGCCCGGACGCGCCGTTGAGCAGATACAGGGTGGGCGCGGGCCGCGACGGGTCGGCGGCGGGCAGCACGAGCACCTCGGTGGTGCCCGCCATCGCGGGCGAGAACACCTCGACGGTCAGGACCCGGTCGGCGCCGGATCTGATGCCTTCGATGGCGGGGGCGGGCGCGTCGGCCCGCAGGGGTGAGATCGCGGCGAGCGACAACACGGTCGCGGTCGCGGCGGCGAGAACGAACCGGAGCTTCGGAAGCCGTCGGCTCGCGATTCCCGATCCGGCCATGGAATCCCTCCGACAGTCGATGGACGGTGGATGGTCCGGCGTCGTCCGGCAATCGACGCCAGGCAACGAGTGAACGGCAACACCCCCGGTTCGCGATACCCGAAACGGCAAAGATTGTGCCGGTTACCAGGGCTGCGGCCGCGAACCTGGGAGCGGCCACCACGACACGCCGAACCCCGGCGCGTCCGCTGAGCGGACATGCCGGGGTCTCGACGAGGGGCGCTTCAGGGCGCCGGTCAGCGCGCGGCCACCTGCGCCTGCCACATCCAGTGCAGCTGCTCGAGCCGCGCGGCGATCGCGATCAGCAGGTCCTGGGTGACCGGGTCGGCCTTCTCGGTGGCCTCGATCCGGTCGCGCAATCTGCTGATGACCGCGGCCAGGTTGGCCACGATCGACTCGATGACCGCGGTGTCCTCGAGCCAGCCGTCGCCGATGCCGGGCGCGGCGGTGTCGCGGGCCACGGTGGCGGCGCGGCCGTCCGGGGTCACGCCGACGGCGGTGGCGCGTTCGGCGGCCGAGTCGGTGAAGTCGCGGGCGGCGGTGACGAGTTCATCCAGCGCCAGGTGCACAGACCGGAAGTTCGGGCCGAGGACGTTCCAATGCGCCTGCTTGGCGATCAGCGAGAGGTCGATCATGTCGACCACGGTCGCCCGCAGGGCTTCGCCCGCGATGCGCTGCTGTTCGGAGTCGAGAGTGCTGGTGATGGGCTGGGACATCGCACATGCCTTTCCGATCGTCGGATGTGTCACGTCGGGCTTACCCGGCACCGCCGCGCTCAACCAGGCAGCGGTCCGGCCGGGAAGCGAGCTCGGCCACATGTCGGTGGCGGGAGCTCCCGCGGTCACTCGGGTCAGGGCCGCTTCAGCACGTCCGTGACGACGGTACCGTGGCGATATGGCAATCCCCCGCAGGCAGGCGCTGCGTCTGGCCGCCGCCGGGTCGGTCGCCGTGCTGGTGGGGACGTCGGCGGCGAGCAGTGGCCGGTTCAGGACGCCGCGCTGGTCGGCGGACCCGTTCACCCTCGGTGTGGCATCGGGCGATCCCGCGCCGGACGGCGTGGTGCTGTGGACCAGGCTGGCCCCCGACCCGCTCGCCCCGGACGGGCACGGCGGGATGATGAACGCGCCGGTCACGGTGGACTACGAGGTGGCCACCGACGAGCGGTTCCGCACGGTGGTGCGCCGCGGCAGCGCCGTGGCGACCAGGGAGCTGGCGCATTCGGTGCACCCGGAGGTCCACGGCCTGGAGCCGGATCGCTGGTACTTCTACCGTTTCCGCGCGGGCTCGGTGATCTCCCCGGTCGGGCCCCCCCCCCCCCCCCCCCCCCCCGGCGCGGCCCGCGGCCCCCGCCGGGGCGCCCAGAGCCACGGGGAGGCCAGGG
>NZ_JARWRU010000269.1 GCF_029867845.1 Nocardia farcinica
GCGCCGCCCCACGGTGTCAGCGCCCGGACCGCGCCCGGCGCGGGGGGGGGGGCCCCCCCCCCCCCCCCCCCCCCCCCCCCCCCCCCCCCCCCCCCCCCCCCCCCCCCCCCCCCCCGGGCCCCCCCCGGGGGCCGCTGATCATGTGCTGATCGTGATCATGTGCTGATCGGGGACCAACGATCCCTTCCGGGGTCAGCGCCCCAGCACGTCGGAGATCAGGCCACTGTGCTGCTGGAGCAGCTGGCGGTACTGGCCCTCCACGCCGTACTGCGCGGCCAGCTCGCCCGCGGTGCGCTCGACCTGCTCGAAGACCACGCGGCTCTCCTCGGGCACGGCGGGCAGCTGCTCCGGCAGCGGCGCGACCTGCGGCTGCGGCTCCGGCTCGGTGGCGGTGGTCAGGTACTGGCCGCAGACCGGCCAGGCGCCGACGCCCTGGGTCTTCAGGACGTTCTCCGCGACGCGGATCTGCTCTTCCTTGCTGGCGTTGTGGGCGTAGCCGGTGCCGCCGTTGGCGAGCCAGGTGCTGTGCGAGAACTGCAGGCCACCGTAGTAGCCGTTACCGGTGTTGATGCTCCAGTTGCCGCCGCTCTCGCACTGCGCGACGCCGTCCCAGTCGTACTGCGCGGCGGAGGCGGAAGCGGTGGACAGGCCGAACGGGATGGCGGCAAAGGCGCCGGTCGCGGCGACGAAGCCGAGAGCGCGAGTGCTGATCTTCCGGTTCTTGGTCATGGTGTGGTTTCCCTCCCCGCGCCCGCCGGCCCGGCATGTCGCCACCGGGTCCCTGCCCCCGGGAGATCGGGGTTCCTCGGGTCGCGGGGCAGGGTTGCCGGTGTTCGACGATCCGAGGCTTGGTCCGACCCGGTTGAGCCGAACCGCACTGCGACGGTAACGAAACAATCTCGGAGGATCACGTCTTGATAACGCACGATTATTCGTGCGACAAACAGCTCGGATACTGCCGTTTTTGCTGGTGAAATGCGGAAAACGCGCCCGAATGTCGCCGCCGTGATTGAAACGTTATGTGCCTGATATCACCAAGAGATAGTGAGGCCGCTCACGTTTACGTAGCGTCAAAGTCGCCGGAAATCATTTCTCCGGTGATCGTCCGACGGTTCTGCGCGCTCTCGCGACCGTCGCCCGCTACCCGGGGTTCGTCCGGCCGGGGCGGTCCGACCTGCGGAGATCCGCGCGGGATGCGGTGATTTGCCTTCGGCGCGCACCTGTGTGTAATGTTGTGGTTACCGACGCGGGGTGGAGCAGCTCGGTAGCTCGCTGGGCTCATAACCCAGAGGTCGCAGGTTCAAATCCTGTCCCCGCTACTAAGGCTCAGGCCGGGGAGTACCAGACTCTCCGGCCTGAGCCTTTTCCGTGTCCCGGACGGTCGGCCGTGCCGCGGCGATTCCGGTCGGGCGGCCGCATCGGCCCGTGTGGACCCGCCGCACGCATCCGTGCCAGGAGACCAGCGCGGGCGACGTGCCGCTCGGGCGGGACCGCCCCGGGGTCACGGCTGGTCGAGGAAGAGTTCCAGGCGGGCGATGTGCAGGCTGCACGGGGTGAATTCGATCATGGCCACGCCGTGGGCGGAGCCGACGGTGACCGAGGTGGTCACCCAGCGGCCCGCGGCGAGCATCTTGTCCCAGCGCATGTCGCGGGCGCGGTTGGTGAACTCCTCGACCGAGACGGCTCGGCCTGCCACGGTGATGTCGGCGCGGTCGCCGACCAGCTCGCGCACCCCCGCCAGGTCGGTCTCGGCGGCCGCGGCGAACAAGCGACGCGCGACGGTCTTGCCCGCCCGCCCCACGCCGGCCAGTGCCCTGGTCATGCCGAGCGCTCCCGCCGGTCCCTGATTGCGCAGCAGCCGGGCGCCGAGGACGGTGGCCGCGCCGAGGCCGGACAGCCCGGTCGCCAGCAGCCGGCCCATCATGGGCGCCAGCTCCCAATGCGCGGCCAGGCGGGCGATCCGTAATTCTCCCGCTCCGGCCGATCCCGCTGTCTCTGCCGATCCCTCGGTTCCGGCGTGGAGGTCGTAGCGCAGGTGCATGGGGACCGTCACGGTCGCGCCGGTGGACATGGTGATCTCGATGGCCAGATCACGCACCACGGTGCTGCCCGCGACGGCGTCGCGCTCGACGTGGAAGGCGATGCGGTTGGGCGCGATGAAGGTGTCGTAGAAGCGGCCGATGGCCTCGGCACCGATATGCGGGGCGGAGCCGACCGGATCGTTGACCTCGGCGTCGGCCGCGAACAGTCCCACCCAGGCGGGCTTGTCGTGGGTGGCGACGGCGCGAGGCGAGGCCTGCACGGCTGCCAGCAGATCGGCGGCGGCGGGCTCGGTGGGCATGGGGTCCTCCGTGATCGGCGAACCGGGCGGTGCGGCCCGGGGTGCCCCCATCGTAGAACGAGTTCTATTTTCCTCCCGGATGGTGGGCCGGGATCGCGCCGGCCCACCATCCACGGGGCTTCAGTTCTCCGGTGCGCCGTGCAAGTGGACCGGCAGGAACTGGTGACCGTTGGAAACGAAACTGCCGATCCGCGGCAGCGTCGCCGGATCCTGGGCGAAGGTCATCTCCGGGAACCGCTCGAACAGCGCGGGCAGCGCGATGGCGGCCTCGAGCCGGGCCAGCGGCGCGCCGATGCAGTGGTGCGCCCCGTGCC
>NZ_JARWRU010000270.1 GCF_029867845.1 Nocardia farcinica
CCCCCCCCCGGGGGGCGGCCCCGCGGGGGGGCCCCCCCCCCCCCCCGCGGCGGGATGTGTGCGCTCAGCGCTGGTGGCGTGGCTTCCAGACCACCAGCGCCGTACTCCGCTGCGGCGGCGAAAGATCGGGCCGGTAGCCCGCCCGCACCCGCTCCAGCTCGGCACGCAGTTCCGCGACCTCCTGCTGGAGACGCTCGACCTGGTTGGTGAGTTCGATGATGCGCTTGATGCCTGCCAGATTGACGCCCTCGTCCTGGGACAGCCGCTGCACCTCGCGCAACAACTCGACGTCCCTGGCCGAGTACCGGCGACCACCGCCCGAAGTCCGTTGCGGCGTCACCAGCCCGAGCCGGTCATACGTACGCAGCGTCTGCGCATGCATTCCCGCCAACTGGGCGGCGACCGAGATCATGAAGTACTCGGCCCGCCCCCCGGCGGACGTCTTCGGATCGTCGGACATCACGCACCTGCCCATCCCGCCCGCGGATCGAATCCGGCTGCCTTCTCCGCCTCACGATAGCGCTCGAGCGCCTCGATGGCGGCGTCATCCAGTTTCTGCGGCACCGCGACCTTGACGGTGACCAACAGGTCACCCGCGCCGCCGCCGCGCTTGGGCACACCACGACCACGCACCCGCAGGGTCCGGCCGTCGGCGGTGCCCGGCGGCACCTTCACTCCGACGCGACCCTCCAGGGTCGGCACCGAGACCGTGGTGCCGAGCACGAGTTCGGCGTAGCTGACCGGCAGCACCAGGGTGAGGTCGTCGCCCTTGCGGCCGAAGACCTTGTCCTGGTTGACATGCACGGTCACGTACAGATCGCCCGAGGGCGCGCCGCGCAGGCCCGCCTCGCCCTGGCCGGGCAGCCGGATGCGCTGCCCGTCGCTGACACCCGGCGGGATCCGCACCGTGATGGTGCGGGTCCGGTTGGTGATGCCGTTGCCCCGGCAGTCGACGCACGGGTCGTCGATGACCGAGCCGGTGCCCCGGCAGCCGTCGCAGGGCTCGCTGAAACCGAACGCGCCCTGATTGCGGTTGATCACGCCGGTGCCGTTGCAGTGCGGGCACACCCGCGGACTCGTCCCCGGCTTGGCGCCGCTGCCGTGGCAGGTGGTGCACGGCGAGGGGCTGGTCATCCGCAGCGGCACAGTCGCGCCCTGCGCGGCCTCGCGGAAGCCGAGGGTGGTCTCGGTCTCCACATCGGAGCCGCGGCGCGGCCTGCTCCCCGCCCTGGCGCCACCCCGGTTGAACAGGCCGCCGAGCAGGTCGCCGAGACCGCCGTCACCCGCGGCGCCCGCGCCGAAGATGTCGCCGAAGTCGAACTGCTGCGAGAAGCCGCCCGCTCCGCCCGGGCCGAAGCCGCCGCGGGGGTAGCCACCACCCGCGAACAGCCTGCGGGTCTCGTCGTACTCCTTGCGCTTGACCGGGTCGGAGAGCACCGCGTGGGCCTCGCTGACCGCCTTGAAGCGCTCCTCGGCCTTGGTGTCACCCGGATTGGCGTCCGGGTGCAGGTCACGGGCGAGCTTGCGGTACGCCTTCTTGATCTCGTCCTGGGAGGCGGAGGAGGAAACGCCGAGTTCCTTGTAGTAGTCCTTCTCGACCCACTCCCGTTGGCTCATCGGTCACTCCCTCCTTCCACCTGTCCGGGGAAACGGATCAATCCTTCTTCGCGGCATCTTCATCCGATGCCTCTGCTCCGTTCGACGCGGCCTTCGCGGCCTCGTCGCCGACACCGTCGGTGACGCCGACCAGCGCGTGCCGCAGCACCCGATCGCCGAGCCGGTAGCCCTTGCGCATGACCGTACCCAGCACCGGGTCGTTGCCGGAACCCTCGTGCTGCACGGCCTCGTGCAGCGTCGGGTCGAACGCGTCGCCCTCCTGGCCGAACTCTTCGAGGCCCTGCTTGCGCAGCGCGTCGGCGAGCTTGTCGGCCACCGCCTTCAGCGGCCCGGTCTCCAGGTCGCCGTGGGCGCGAGCCCGGTCCAGGTCGTCGAGGACACCGAGCAGCTCGGTGACCACGGCGGCCTTGGCGGCGTCGACGGCGGCCTTGCGGTCGCGATCGACCCTGCGCCGGTAGTTGGCGTACTCGGCGGTCAGGCGCTGCAGGTCGGCGGTGCGCTCGGCCAGCTGGTTCGCCACGTCCGAGTCGGCGGACCCGGCCGCGGGCCCCGGCTCGGGCGCGGCGGGCGCGCCAGCCTCGGCGTCGGCCGCGACCCACACCCCCGCGGCGGAGGGCGGCGCGGGCGCGGGGCCGGCGGGCCCCCGGGGGGGGGGGGGGGGGGGGGCGG
>NZ_JARWRU010000271.1 GCF_029867845.1 Nocardia farcinica
CGGCTGGCGAATCAAACTGGCGGAGAACCACATCCTCGGCGGCGAGATAGCCGAAGGATGCCAACTGCTCATCGACCACTTCGACCAGATCAACAGCGTCACCTCGACGCGACTGCGCGCCACCCTCGACTCCATCAGCGACGACATCCGACAGCACTCCGGGGTCCGGGAGGTGCGGGAGTACCTCGGGATGCGGGCGGCACGGGTGTAGGCACAGCGCCGACGTCGGCCGCTGATCATCGGCCGCGGTGCGGTCCCCGGTCGATCCCGCGTTCCCGTTCCCGAATCCGCTCCGGGGTCAGCTGTTCCGGCCGTGCCGACCGGGCGCGCACGGCTTCCTCGGCCGGGGCGGCTCGGCTCCGTGCCAGCGCCTCCCGCATCAGCACGTCCTCCACCGCACGGCCCTGGTCGACATCGCGCACCATCTCGGCCAGGCGCCGCTCGGGGGCCTCGTGCCCGACTTCCATGGCGGGCCTGCCCGGCTGCTCGTAGACGTGCGCCCTCGCGGCGCTGTCGTATCCCACCTCCCGGCCGTGGCGCACCGCCCGGAACTTCTCCAGATCCAGCCCGGCCGTTCGCTCCGGCGTGATGACCAGCCGTTCGACCTGCCGGCCCGCCTGCTCCAGCGCGCAGTCTCGTTCGAGTCCTGCCCGCCCTTGCAGGCGGGCCTGCACCGCCCGCACGTGCTCGTGACCCAGCCGCCGCACCCGCTCGTTGTGCTCGCTCGCGAGCTCGTGCCAGTGCGCCCGCTCGACTTCTCTGCCGATCGTCGCCAGGCCACGCACCACGTCGGTGCGACGGCGCTCGCGCTCTTCCTCTTTGATCTGCTCCATGGTGCGCAGCTGGTCGGCGCTCAGGCGCAGGCCGAGGGATTGCAGGAGGCCGCGTGCCTGCCTGCGCTCGGCCTCCCTGAGGTTCTCCAATCTCCTGGTCAGGCGCTCGTGGGTGTGCTCGAGGGTGCGGGCGTCGGGCGGTGGCTTTCCCGCCTCGGTGTGCTCGGCGATCTCACGGACCTGGGCGTGCACTTGGACGCGGTGGCGTTCGCGTTGAGCCGCCAGCTCCTCCCCCATCCCGAGGGCCTTCGAGAACGCATTCTCGCGGCCGGGGCCCTCACGCTCGAGGATCTGTTGGCGGGCCTTCTCACGGACTCCGGGCAGCTCGAGTTGGATGCCTCGGGTGAGGGTCTTCTCCTGTTGCAGACCGAGTGCCCAGATCTCGCGGGCCTCGGTTCGGGAGATGATTCGGTGCGCGAACTGCGCCGGAAAGTCACGCTGGAGCCCCTCGAGGAGTTTCCGTACCTCCTTCGATATGTATTCGCCCTCGACCGAGCGCACCACATGTCTGTGGTTTCCATCCCTCTGGAGCAGGACTCGCAGCGCATTCAGCTGTTTTTCGTCCTTCTCACCTTCGAACCGTCCCGACTTCTCCTCGATCGAGTACGTGCGGCCGTCCACCTCCTTCATCTTGTCGAACTGGACCCGGCCTGCCGGAGTCCTGATTATTCGAGACTGCCGCACGTAGCCGTTGGCGGCGTCTCCGAAGAAGAGACCGGCGCCATTCTCGAATAACCGACCACGCGTGTTGTTGTCGATGTCCTGACGGTCCCTGTCGTACCCGTCCACAGCCGCGCTCTCCCCCCGAACTGCAGAAAGACGTGTCGTCGAAAACTGACCAGAGCCAAGCCCTACGCGATGGATGAACCGCCGTCGCGTTGTTCTTCGTCACGGTAACCGGCATATTCGCGAATCGCCGCAGCCATTTTGGAGAACATGCCATCGTGGTCTTCGGGGTCGTACCCGATCATGCTGTCCATCAGATACCAGGCGGTCATCTCGTCTTCGTCCGCGGTATCGAACAGCAGGGCGGGATTCACCTCGTCGTAGAAGGAGTACTCGCGACCGAACCAGTCGTATTCGATCCACCTCGCTCCCGCGAACCTGATGAAGCATTCCCCGAGAAAACAGATGAACGCATCGACGATGTCCGCGTTCTCCGAAGCCATCGCTGTCGACATATCGGGAAAAAGCTCGGCGAGGAGCGAGTCGAGCCGCTTCACATCCGGGGCGCCCTCCGGCCACGGTTCCGGGGGAATGTCCTCGAGCCCGGCGTGGTCGAGGAATTTGCGGACCTGCGCCGCCCGCCGGTCCGGGTCGACCCATCGGCCCCAGGCGGTCTGTTCGACGTCGAAATCGAGACCCAGCTGGTCGTTGCTCTCCACGGCCCCTCCTCGCTCGGCGACTCGGGACAGTATGACCCGCTCGTCCGACAGGGCCGGAAGGGTGAGCACACGCCGGCGGCGCGCGTCGGCGCGTAGTGCGGGTGGCGGTGCGGTCGCGGTGCGGTTCATGGATTCGGGGTCCATCCCGGTGTGCGGGGGATGACGGCATCGGGCACGACGAGGGTGCAGGCGAGCGTCAGTGCGCGCACCGCGCAGCCGAAGTGCGCGAGGCCGGGGGCGAGGATCGCGCTCGCGCGGGTGGTGTGCGCGGTGTGGGTGATCAGGGTGGTCGGCATGTAGGTGTGTTCGTCGATGGTGAGCACGGTGGTGAGATGGCAGCCGTGGCGGGCGGCGAGTTCGTGCAGGGCGGCCCGGTCGGCGGCCGGGGATTCGCTGAGGTCGAGGTTCAGCAGTCCGAGGGCGGTGTCCATGATGGCCTTTCCGCGCGGCCTTCGCGGTCGCGGAAGTAGCGGTAGTCGTCGTTGCTGACGATCAGGGCGGCGACGCGGGTGGAGCAGTGCCAGGGGCAGTCGGCGTGGATCTCCAGTGCGTTGGCCGCGTCCGCCGGTGAGCGGACGGGCCAGTGCGGGTTGTCGTGGCGGAGCTTGTCGAGGGTGGCCGTGCGCCGCACCGTCACGACTCGACTCCCGGTTGCGCGGCGCCGATCGGTCCGTCCAGCAGGGCCGGCACGCGTTGGTGACCGTGGGAGATGAAGCTGGGCAACGGTTCCAGCTCGTGCGGTGCGACGGCGAGCGCCAGCTGGGGGAAGCGCCCGAACAGGGCGGGCAGCGCCACGGTCGCTTCCAGCCGGGCCAGTGGCGCGCCGAGGCAGTAGTGCGGGCCGTAACCGAAGGACAGGTGTTCTTTGCTTCTGCGGGCCGGATCGAACTCGTCGGAATCGCCATCGGGCAGGTGCGGGTCGCGGTTGGCCGCGGCGATGCAGGCGAGCAGGGCGTCTCCTGCCGCGATCCGGGTGCCCGCGACGTCGATGTCGACGACCGCGTAGCGCAGCGGCAGATTGGCGACCGGTGGTGCGTGACGCAACGTCTCCTCGATGAGGCTCTGCCAGGTGAAGGCGCCGGTGCGCAGGCGAGCCAGCAGTTCGGGACGGGTCAGTATCCGGACGACGGCCTGGTCGATGAGGTTGACAGTGGTTTCGTATCCGGCGCTGATCACCAGCAGCAGGGTGTGGATCAGTTCCTCCTCGGTGAGCCGGTCCGCCTGGTCGTCGCGCTGGCCGATGAGCAGACCGGTCAGATCGTCGGCCGGATCGGCGCGGCGGCGGGCCACGAGTGTGGTGAGGATGGAGACCATTTCGGCGAGCGTCGCCTGCGGATCTCGTCGCGGGATCGTGGAGAACAGTTCGCCGACACACAGCCGGAGTCCCTCGCGCAGATCGGCGGGGACGCCCATCAGCGCGCTGATCACCAGCAACGGGACCCGCGCCGCATAGTCCTCGCGCAGGTCGATCACCGTCCCGTCCGGTCGGGCGGCCAGTCCGTCGAGCAGTTCGGCCACGATCCCTTTGATCCGCGGTCGCAGCGCATCGACGCGGCGGGCGGTGAACGCGGGGCCGACGAGTTTGCGCAGCCGCTGATGATCTCTGCCGTAGGCGGTGAACATGTTGCGCACCGACACCCACGAGATCAACGGCCAGTCGGGCGGCACGTCCCCGGCGATGAAGGCAGGCCAGTGCTGGTGGGCGTCCTTGGAGACGCGCCAATCGACGAACAGGTCTTTGAGCAGGTGCGGGTCGGTGATCGCCCAGGCGCGTATGCCGCCGGGCAATGCCACCCGGACCAGCGGCCCCTGAGCGCGGAGCCGGGCGGCCTCACCGGGGATGTCGATGCCGGCAGGGTCGAGCACGACGGGGGCGGGAACAGTGACGGGAAGCTGATCGGTCATCGGAAGAGCCTTCGCATTCAGCGGGAAACAGTCAGTGGCGCAATGGGAGTGAAGACAACAGGTAGTTCCGCGAGCGCCCGATGGAACGGCCCGGGCCGCCAGCGCCGATGCTTCCGGGCAGGCGTCATCTCGGGTAAGGCGTCGAGAAGCTGATCGATCGCCTCCCCCGCGACCAGCTCGGCCAACGCCCGCGCCGGGCAACGATGCGGACCGGCCCCCAAACCGAGATGGGACTCGTTGCCGCGAATATTGCCGCCCACTACCGCCGGATCGTTGTTGCAGGCGGCCAGGCTGATCACCACCGGCCGATGCGCCGGCACCCACACCCCGTCGACGAGCTGCGGCTGACGCGGATACGACATGCAGAAATTCGCGATCGGCGGATCACGGAACAACACATGCGTGAGCGCGTCGCGGGTCGACAACCCGCCGCCGACAACTTCTCCACCGAAGTCCGGGTGGGTCATCATCCACGACAGTGTGTTCACGATCAGATTCGTCAACGGCTCACTCGCCGCACCGTAGAGCGTGACCAACTGGTGGACGACTTCTTCGTCGGACAGACCGGACGAGTGAGCAAGCAGCCAGGAGGTGATGTCCTCCCCCGGCCTCGCCCGCTTACGGGCGACGAGCTCGGCCAACGCAGCCACCATCAGCTCGTTACCGGCTGCGGCATCGGTGGTATCGAAGATCATCGCCATCCCCGCCGCGGCCCGGCTGCTGATGTCGGGGTCGCAGCCGACGAGTTCACTGATCACCTCGAACACCAATGGGGAGGCGAAGTCTCGGATCAGGTCGGCCCGACCGAGGCGGCAGAATTCGCCGACCAACGCCACAGCGATCCGCTCGACCACCTGATGGGTCCTGTGCAGATCCACCCTTGCGAGGGCATCCACCGTGGCCGCTCGATAACGAACATGCTCGACCCCACTGCTACGCAGAGCATTCGGGCGCCACTGCAGCATCGGCTTGACCGGGCACTCCGAAGGGATGTCACGCTCCCAGGCCCGTGGGTCCGCCGGGAAATGTTCGGGATCGTGCAGGATCTTCAACGCGGTCCAGTAGCCGATCACCAGGGTCGCCGGAACACCGGACGCCAGCCAGATCGGCACCAGTGAACCGAATCGCTCCCGCATGTGGGCGTAGGCGGTGTGCGGGTCGGCGGCGAAGTCCTCGGTGTAGATCGCCACGCGCAGGTCGCGGTCGCGGTCCAGAGGTGAGCCGCGGCTCACGATGTTGTGGGCGGGGTCGAGCGAGCATCCCGGCACAGCGCCTCCCGTACGGTCGTTGGAGTGGAAGGCACTCGACACCGGGGCTTTCGCCACCGGCTTCCCTCCTCTCCGGGGAAGCCGGTGCGCCGCGTGAGGGGAGCCGGCGTCACCCGGTGTCGAGCGCCAGAGCGACCGTAGGGGCGCGGAAATAGTTGGGGTCAGGGGTGATTCGGCGAGTGTTATCGGGATATGTGCGATCCAGATAGGACGCACGGGTCTTGACGTGTTCGACCGGGCTCAGCGCTGCGCCACTTCCGCACCCGGCGTCCACACCCAGCGTGCCGCCACGCCGAAAAATGCTGCACCACAGCATGTCTCAATTCCCTCTGAGCGATGCCGCAAGGAGCTCCGGGAGGCCCGAGAAGTTGACAACTTGGTCACAGGACCGAAAGAGTAGTGCCTGACTGTCAGGGGACCATACGCACTACGCATGGGGGATAATATGCCGGTTCAAGCGATGAGATCGGCCTGCGGCGACCACAGGGAGTCGCGGTAATGGCTACTCGAGGTTGGTTCAACCACTACGACGATCCAGACGAGTACTGGGACGATGAGCCTCTGATCGCCGCTCCGGCTACGCCGAGGCAGATGCCACCACCTCGACTGCGTGACTCCGATCTCATCCAGGCGGCCTGAGGGACATGATCGGAGATGCCACGACAAGCGATGGAGACCAGTCCGACTGGCAACCTGGGGCTACGACAGTGGTGGCGCCTGCGTGAAGAATCTCGAGTGGATTACGCCAACGGTTCTTGTACTGCTCATCGCTGGATGTACGTCCGGTGGACCTGGTGCAGCCGACTTCGAAACCGGTCCCAGCGGGCCATCGATAGCCGTTCCATCGATTCTTGAATCCAGTTCGGTGACTCATGGTCAGCTCTGCGATGCGGTGGTCCAGTTCTACGATTCGTGGCTGGGACCCTTTGATCGGGTCCATCGGTTGTGAGAGTTCTGATGCACCAGAATGGGTGCAGGAGGAGACGATCACACCATGTCACGACGTCGGCATACCCCTGAGCAGATCATTCGCAAGCTGCGTGAGGGCGAGCGGTTGCTCGGTGAGCAGTTCAGTGTTGAGGATGTGTGTAAGCACCTCGAGATCTCCGAGGCGACCTGGCATCGCTGGCAGAACCAGTACGGCGGCATGAAGTCCGAGGACGCCAAACGGTTGAAGGAACTCGAGCGCGAGAATGCCCGGTTGAAGAAGATGGTGGCCGAGCAGGCCCTGGATATCGACATGCTCAAGGAGATTTCCCGGGGAAACTTCTGAGCCCGGACCGCCGCCGCAGGGCCGTGACGGTGCTGCGGGAGCGGTTCGGGGTGTCGGAACGGCGGGCCTGCCGGGTTACCGGGCAGGCCAGGTCGGTGCAGCGTCGGCCGGTGAGCACCGGGGCGGCTGATCGGGTGCTGACCGACCGGTTGCGGGAGATCTCCCGCAAACATCCGCGGTGGGGCTGGCGCAAAGCGCACGCGTTGTGCCGGGCCGAGGGCCTGGTGGTCAACCGCAAACGCACCAGGCGCCTGTGGCGTGAGGCCGGGCTGAAAAGACCGGTGCGGGTGCGTAAGAAGCGTCGGCTCGGGCCGGGCCGGCATCAACGGATGACCGCGTCGTTCCCGGACCAGATGTGGGCGCTGGACTTCCAGGTCGACGTCACTGCCGACGGCCGCCAGATCCGGTTCCTCAATATCGTCGACGAGTTCACCAGGGAAGCGTTGGCCACCAAAGCGTTCCGGTCCTGCACCGCTGATGCGATGATCGGGGTGCTCGACGAGGTCATCGCGGTCACCGGCCGCACACCGACCCACATCCGCATGGACAACGGCACCGAGATGACCGCGCACGCCATGCGGGACTGGTGTCGATTCACCGGCGTCGATGCCGCGTTCATCGACCCGGGATCACCGTGGCAGAACGGGGTCTGCGAGTCGTTCAACGGGCGATTCCGCGATGAATTCCTCGTCTGCGAACAATTCCACTCGCTGACCGAGGCCCAGGTGCTTGCCGAGGACTGGCGCGTCGAGTACAACACATACCGTCCCCACGGATCGCTGAACTTCCTCACTCCCGAAGCATTCCGCGAGCAGTGGTACACCACCGAGTCCGAGAAACAACCGCAACTCGCATGATCGGTGGACCTCCAATCGGGGCCCAGTCATTCGGAACTCGGCATCGCCGACGCTCGCACCTACCCACTGGACGACAGGCAAGCCCTGATGGTGCTCGGCGGAGCCTGCCCCATTCGCCAGGGGATGCACTTGATCGGCTACTGGCAGTCCCGCGCCGACCCCTCGCCGGATCCGACCGAGGGCCTCTCCGAATTCGACCGCACGATAGACGTCGGGCGAACGGTGTGGGTCGCCGATTCACGGACGGAGCCGGGGATGCAGGCCGTGAGGGTCGCCACGCGAGTCGGAGACTGGAACGCCCAGTTCACGATTTATCAGGTTCAGGAAACGGCGACGCAAACGGCGAACGGCCCCTTGGCTCTCACCGACGCGCAAGTCGAGTACGCTGCGCGCTTCCTGGTCGATACCACAACACGTCTGGCCGCCGGGCGCTGGTGACCGCGAATAAGCCGGTGGCCGACCCGGACACACGCTCACACGCGCCGGCTCGGCCACCGGCATTTCGAGGATGCGGGTCAGGAAACGTGCTGACGCCCGCGATCACAGGTGTCGTCACCGGCGGCATGCTGGCGGTGCTCGTCTATTTCCCGCTGGTCGTGTGGCTGCAGAACGTTCTTGATGTCCCCGAGCTCACACCGGTTCCCGAGAAATATCGAGGCGAAACGGAACCGATATCGATGTGGTATTGGGCAACGTGGATGATTCCTTCATTCGTCGTGCTACCCGTCGGATCGGCATTGTCTTGCTGGCATCGACTCCGGGTCTTCGCGCTCGTGTCCACGGTGGTTTTCGTCCTGGGTTCGGCCGCAGTTGCCGCTTTGGTGATCTCATTCGAAACCAACGGATTCGCACCGGACTGACCGGTTGTCCTGGTCATTCGGCGGCTCGACCGCCGGACCGACACCATTGAAATCCCACAGGCACCCCGCATCATCACAACGGATCCGGCCCTGGGCATGGGTCAGTTCCGATAGGGATCCGTCAGACTGATCGGGGTGCGAGCCGTCTCCAACACCGACGCCGGAAACTGCTTCCCCGCAACGTAATAGCGCGCCCTCGTACGGCCGATGGGCGTCAGGACACCTGTCTGCACCAACGCCTTCAGATCCCGCTGCGCCTGCTGGATGCTGAGACCCTCGCTCGCTCCGTACCGGGATCTGCGAACCCGACCCGACATCGCCACATCATGCAACGCGGAGACCACCCGATCGTCGAGTCCGGAGCGCTGCGCGAACTCCGCCGACTGCTCCCATACCCGCCCCGACCGCTCGAACCTCGCGTGGACCGTCTGCGCCTGCTGGTGATAGGCGAGCAGATTGAAGCTGATCCATTCCGAGACATCTTGATCCGGGCGGTACTGCGCCCCACGACGGGCCAGCACCTGGTAGTACTCCCAGGTGTTGCCCGGACGCCCGAGCCATGCCTCGATCGACGAGAACTCGGGTGCGAGAACGCCTTCACGCGCGATCAGCAGAGTTTGCAGGGACCGCGACATGCGGCCGTTGCCGTCACACCAGGGATGGATCGAGACGAGGTGCAGGTGCGCCATCGCCGCTCGGACCAGCGCATGCGTGTCGTCGGGAGTGTTCAGCCAGTCCACCAACTCTTGCGTCAGCGCCGGGACCTGCTCTGCGTCCGGGGCAGTGTAAGCGGCGATGCTGGGGTCACGGGCGTCGGTCACGTAGACCGGCCCGGAGCGCCACCGGCCGGCCGGCTTGCGAGATGTATGCCTGTGCCCCTGCAGGATCCAGTGCAGAGCATTCAATTGCCCCTTGCTGAAACGGAAGTCAGGAGCATCGTGCAGCGTCTGCAGGTAGGTCATCATCCGTTGGTAGGCGAGGGTTTCCTCGCGGTTCTCGTCGGACACGTCCACGTCCTGCTCACCGGCCATCAAGTCCTCGACATCGACAGTCGAGACCTTGAACCCTTCGATGGAATTCGAGGCCGCCACAGCGTCGGCGGTGAGAAATTTTCTGAGCCCGCCCGTCCACTTCGCCGGGACACCCTGCACCTGGTGACGCAATCGCTCGCGCATAGCGTCCACCTGGGTCAGGACCTCTTCGTCTCGCCTGGTCAGTCGCGGCGTCGGGTACAGCATCTCTCCATGATGTATTGACGTGATCATTACGTCAATACATGAGCCGATAGGGATGCGCCGATCCTGGTGCTGGCGGCTGCGGGTGGTCGATACGACGGTGGACGAGGACGATCGCGAATCCTGGCGATATCCTCGTCCACCAGCGATGTAAGCCCGCGATCAGACGGTGATCAGGCTTGCCGACGCGGCCCGGCGCAGCTTGCCCGAGGGGGTCTTGGGCAGCGCGCCCTTGCCGACGATGGTGACCACGGCGGGAGCGATGCCCACGTCGTCGTAGACGGCGCGGGCCACGTCCTTGCGGATGCGCTCGGACTCCTCCGCATCGCCCGCCGCGTCGGACTCGGCGATGACGGCGATGCCCTCACGCGCCATCGACGGGAGCTTCACCGCGAGTGCGGCGACACCGCCCGCGCGCACACCCGGGATCACGCCGGCGGCGCGCTCCACCACGACCGGGGAGATGTTGCGGCCGGCGACGATGATGATGTCCTTCTTGCGGCCGCTGACCACGGCTTCGCCGTCGGCGGTGAGGTAGCCGAGGTCGCCGGTGTCGAGCCAGCCGTCGGCGTCGTTGGCCTCGACGAAGCCGTCGGGGCCGAGGTAGCGGCGGGTGACGGCGTCGCCGCGGACCTGGAAGGTGCCGATGTGGTCGGCGGGCAGGGTGTCGCCCTGCTCGTCGACGACGCGCATTTCGAGGCCGGGGACGGGCGGGCCGAGGCGGACGACGGTGCGTTCGCGCTGGACGTTCTCGCGGTCGGCGAGGTTGTCGGTCTCGGCGCGGTCGGCGTCGATGACGTCGACGGTGTAGCGCTGGTCGTGGGCGCTGAAGGAGACGGCGAGGGTGGTCTCGGCCATGCCGTAGGCGGGCATCATGGCTTCGGGCTTCAGGCCGAAACGGGCGCCCTCGGTGAGGAATTCCTCGACGGCGCCGGTGTCGATGGCCTCGGCGCCGTTGACGGCGACGCGCAGCTTCGACAGGTCGTAGGCGCCGTCGGGGGCGCGGCGCAGGCGGCGGGCGAGAACGGAGTAGGCGAAGTTGGGGGCGGCGGTGAAGGTGCCGCCGAAGCGGGTGAACACCTCGGCCCACGACAGCGGGTTCTTCAGGAAGGCCATCGGGGTGGTGATGACGGTGGTGGTGCGGGCGAACATCGGCGTCATGAGGGTGCCGATCATGCCCATGTCGTGGTAGAGCGGCAGCCAGCTGACCACGACGTCCTCGGCGGAGAAGGCCGAGGCGGTGACGATGGCGTGCTGGTTGGCCCACAGGTTGCGGTAGCTGATGGCGACGGCCTTCGGCACGCCGGTGGTGCCGGAGGTCAGCTGCAGCACGGCGAGGTCTTCCTCGTCGGTCTCCAGGGCGTCGATCTGCGAGGTGCCCGCGCGCAGTTCGTCGATCGAGACGATGGGGGCGCCGAGGTCGAGTTCGCGCACGGCGTCGTAGAAGGGCTGCCCGACCGCGACCACCCGCGAGCCGAGCATCCGCACCACCTCGCGGCAGTCGGCAAGCCAGACCTCGAGGTTGGTACGCGGGGTGGGCTGGTGCAGCATGGTGAACGCGGCGCCGCGCATCCAGCCCGCCTGCACGGTCACGGTGATGTCGGAGGCGTCACCGGCGAGGATCGCGACCGAATCGCCCGGCACCACACCGGCATCGGCCAGGCCCGCGGCGGTGACGGCCGCCGCCGAGCGCACCTGCGCCCAAGACAGGAACGACAGCTCCGACGAGCTCTCCCCGCTCCACAGGCCGGTGTCCTCGGGTGCGGGCTGCCGGAACAACAGGTCGGTAATTCTGCTCATCGGAACTTTCTCATCTCTGTCTCAAAGGGTCGGTGCGCGCGGCGCGGGCCTGCCTCAGGCCGGCGCGGCTTCGGCCAGCACCCGGTCGAAGGTCTCGACGAAGGTGGCGGCGTAGCCGTCCGACAGCGCGACCGGATCGGTGACCACACCGAAGGAGGTGCGGTTGCCCAGGATCAGGCAGGTCACCGAGAACGAGTAGCCGACCAACGGCGAGATCGGGGTCAGCTCGGTGATCTTCTTGCCCAGCACGGCGCGGATCCGGGAGAAGCCTGGGTTGATGCCGATGTGGATGTCGGGGGCCATCCTGCCCATCGAGGCGTTGGCGATGGCGCGCTGCAACGGCCAGGGCGCCTTGGGGCCGTTGTCGGTGGCGGCCAGCGACAGGTGCGGCTTGCGCTCCTCGATCAGTTTCAGCTCGGCGCGGGCGCGCTCGATCTGGTCGGCCAGGTCGGCCTTGTCGCCGGGGAGGTTGAGCAGCGAGACCAGCACGGCATTGCCGGTGTGGCGGAACGCGTCGTCGTGGGTGACCGGCAGGGTGACCCGCAGGATCTCACCGCCCTTCTTGGCGGGCGGCGGGGTGAGGTTCAGCGCCCGGCCGACGGCGGCGAGCACGAATTCGTGCACGGTGGCGCCGTTGTTCTTGGCTGCGCGGCGCAGGTCGCGGGTGGACACGCCGGTCAGCGCGACCTCACGACGGCCGCTCTTGGTGAGGCGGGGCCAGCCGCGACCGGCCTGGCCCGCGGTCCACTGCTCGCCGAAAGCGGCCTTCGCCGTGGCGAATTCCTCCGGGTCGACCTCGGGGATGTGGTAGCGCGGGCTGGTGGCGAAGCGCTCGAACTCCGTCAGCTCCTCCGGCGTCCCGTCGGCGACCAGGGCGGCGAAGGCCGCGCCCGCGATGCCGTCGGAGACGCTGTGGTGCACGCGCAGCAGGATCGCCTGGGAGCCGGTCGCACGGGGTGTGAACAGCGTGATGTGCCACATCGGCTCCGGCCTCGGCAGCGGCTGTTCGTGGATGGCGGCGATGCGGCTGTGCAGGTCGGCCTCGTCGCTGTACTGCGCGTGAGCGACATGGGCTTCCACATCGATCTCGGCGGCGAGTTCGACCTGCGGCTTGCGCCAGCGGCCCTCGCGGATGCCGAGCCGGAAGATGTCGAACAGGGTGCCGCGCTCGCGGACCCGCGCGCGCAGGTCGTCGATCGTCAGGTGTTCGCCGTCGTCCGCCAGCACCATCACCATGGCCCAGACCATGGGGGCGATCTTGGTGTCCAGGTGCAGGTAGGTGTGATCGGGCGGGGCGAGTTCGACGGGACTGTTCACTACTGTTCCACCTGACTCTTGTAGAGCTTCTCGTAGCGTTCGTTGTCGGGCTTCATGCCTGCCGCGACCAGCTCCCACAGCACCTCGTCGGTGCCGCCGCCGACGCGGGCCAGCTTCATGTCGCGCCACCAGCGCCCGACCGGGGTCTCGGATTCGAGATAGCCGGAGCCGCCGAAGATGTGCAGGCACTCCGAGGCCACCTCGACGCCGAGATTGGCGGAGGTCGCCTTGAGGGATGCGGCGGTGCGCAGATTGATCCTGCCCTCCTGGGCGACCCCGGCGAGGGCGTAGCGCAGCAGGTCGACTCGGGACTGGAGGTCGGCCACGCGCAGGCGCAGCGCCTGGTGGTCGAACAGGCGCTTGCCGAACTGGGAGCGGTTCATCATGCGCGCCACGGTCACCCCGAGCATGGCCTCACAGTTGCCCGCGATCTGGCCCGCGACGGAATAGCGCTCGTGGGCGAGGCCCCAGCTGATGACGGCCAGGCCGGTGCCGGGACGCGCGAGCAGATTGTCCGCGGGCACCCAGGTGTCGATGGTGACCGGGGCGGTGTCCAGCGGGCCCGCGCCGAGCTTGTCGTAGGGGGCGCCGATCTCGACCTGCGAGGTGGGCACGATGACGACCGCGACGTTGCCGTGCGCGACGGCGCTCTCCACACCGCCCTCGGCCGCGCCGTCGATATGGCGGCAGACCACCATGATGTAGTCGGCGATCGGCGAGAGCGAGACGAATTTCTTCACCCCGCGCACCCGGTAGCCGTCGTTCTCCGACTCGATGGTGGTGGCGACGATCTGCAGGTCGGAACCACCGGATTCCTCCGAGGCCGCGATGCACAGCACCTTCTCGACCGCGATGGCCTGCTCGGCCAGGGTGCGCTGGAAGTCGTTGCGCGCGAAGCGGCGCAGCATGGCGATGGCCGAATCGTGCAGGCTCACACCGACGGCGATGCCCGCCGACTGCAGCGAGCCGAGCTTCTGCGCCAGGGCGAAGTGCATGCCCAGGTCGGTGGTCTTGCGGTCCGCCCACTTACGGGTGAACACGCCCGCCGCGCCGAGATGCTCGAGCAGTTCCCGGGGGAACTTCGCCTCCTGCTCGGCCTGCTCGGTCCACTTGACGACCCGGTCGTCGAAGGCGGTGTCCAGCAGTTCTGCGTAGGAATCCACGGCGGTCACTGCGCGACGCTGCCCGCCTTCGAGCGGATGAGATCCTCGAGGTCGCCGACCGAGGCGGCCTCCGACATCTCGCGCTCGCTCAGCTGCACGCCCAGGCGCTCCTCGATGGCGACCACACCGATGGCGAATGCGACGGAGTCCAGCCCGAGGTCCTCGATCAGCAGCGACGAGCGGGTCAGTTGCGCGAGCGGCAGATCGAGATCCTCTTCGAGGATGCTGTCCAGCGTTTCGCGGATATGGTCGGACATTCGGGGATAACTCCTTCACGGGCGGAACCGGATAGCTCCGGGTGCCGGACACTTCCGGGGCCGAGGCAACAGTAGACGACAGCCGGAATGTCAGGCAAGGCATACCTAACTAACTGCTCCCGGGCGGGTGACACCGGTCCACCCGCCCGGGAGAAAGCACTCACTCGTCGAGGTCGTCGCCCTCGGCGGCGAAACTGGTGAACGCGGTGTTGCGCTGGAGGCGGTAGACCTCCCGACCCAGCACGGTGTTGAGGATCTTGGCGTTGCGCACGGCGCCGATGTCGAGGTTGGGCGCGGACACGCCCACCGCGTGGTGCTCGGCGTTGGCGACGAACAGGCGGTTCGCCAGTGCACCGTCGGCGGCCACCGAGTGGTTGTTCTCGATGACGAAGCGATCGCGCGAATCCTTGTGCAGGCGCTCGGCGACCGGGGCCAGGAATCGCGGCTCGCGCTGCTGGTAGCCGGTGCAGGCGATGACCAGATCGGCGGTCTGCGCCAGCTTCTTACCGGTGTCGAGGTGCCGGCCGCGCACCTTCAGCCTGCCGTCGGCGAGGGTGTCCACACCCTCGACGGCCACGCCCTGGCGCAGCCGCACCGGCTGCGGTTTCTCCAGCAGCTGCCTGCGGTAGAGCAGGTCGTGCAGGCGGTCCAGGGTGGCGCTGGAGATGCCCTTGTGGAACTGCCAGTGCTGGACGCGCACCCGGTCGCGGGTGTCCTCCGGCAGCGACTGGAAGTAGTCCATGTAGGCCGGGGTGGTCATCTCCAGCGACAGCTTGGTGAAGTCCAGCGGCGCGAACCACGGGGTGCGGGTCCACCAGGTGACCGCGGGCCCGCCGCGCAGGTTCTCCTCCAGCAGGTCGATGACGATCTCCGCGCCGGACTGGCCGGAGCCGATCACCGTCACCGAGTCCGCGCCGTGCGCGAGGTCCTGGTGGAACAGGTACTGCGAGCTGTGGATCAACGCGGGCGACTCGGTGCGCAGCGCGGACGGGATCACCGGCTCGGTGCCGATGCCGACCACCACGTGACCGGCGTGGATGAGCGAGATGGCGCCGCCGGAGGTGACGGTGACCTCGAACTTCTCCAGCTCGTCGTCCCAGCGGACCTGCTCGACGGTGGTGCGCCAGCGCAGCGAGTCCAGCTGCGCGACCACCCACAGCAGATACGCCTCGTACTCCCGGCGGGTCGGGAAGAAGTCCTCGCGCACCAGGAACGGGTAGAGCCGGTCCACATCGGCCAGGTAGGCCAGGAACGACAGCGGGTGGCGCGGATCCACCAGCGAGACCAGGTCGGACAGGAAGCTGACCTGGAGCTTGGCCTCGTCGAACATCAGGCCGGGATGCCAGCGGAACTCGTCGGCGGAGTCCACCACGAGCACGTTCGCGTCATCGACCGTGGCGGCCAGCGCCGCCAGGCCGAGATTGAACGGCCCACAGCCGATCGCGAGAATGTCTACCGTCTCGATTTCACTCATGGGTCTTCACCATTTCGTCGACGCTGTGTTCCAGGCCTTCGGATTCGACTTCCAGGGCGATGCGCAGGATGTCGTCGAACAGCGCGTCGATGTCCTGTTCGGTCGCCTCGGGGTTGAGCAGCGTGAGTTTGAGGCAGGTGCGCGGCTCCCCCTCACCGTGGATGCGCACCTGGGTGCGGCCGATGAGCGCCTTGCCCGAGTTGATCAGGCGGCGGCGCACCTCGCCGTTGACCTGGTCCAGGTCGAGATCCTCGCAGCGGTAGCGGAAGAGCACCGTGGTCAGGGTGACCGGGGCGACCAGGTCCAGTTGCAGTTCGGTGGCGATGCGGCGCTCGGCGTACTGGGCCAGCTCGTGGCAGGCATCGAGCATCTCGCCGAGCCCCTCGCGGCCGTAGGCCAGGAAGGTGGCGGCCACCTTGAACACGTCGGGGCGGCGGGTGGTCTGCAGGGTCTGACCGAGCAGGCCGCCGTAACCGGCTTCCACGTCGTCGTCGGGGTTGAGGTAGGCCACCGAGCGGTTGAGCGAGGCGAAGCGCTGCTGGTCGGACAGCAGCAGCACGCTGGCGGCGGCGGGCTGCCAGCCGACCTTGTGCAGGTCGAGGGTGATCGAGTCGGCGCGCTCGATGCCGGTCAGCAGGCCGGCCAGCTTGTCGGAGAACAGTGAGCCGAAACCGTAGGCGGCGTCGACGTGCATCCAGACGTGGTGGCGGGCGGCGATCTCGGCGATCCGCGGCAGCGGGTCGATGCTGCCGAAGTCGGTGGTGCCCGCGGTCGCGACGACGGCGATCGGGGTGTGGTCGGCGCCGTACTGCTCGAGCAGTTCCTCCAGCGCCTCGGGGATCATGCGGTGGTCGGAGTCGACCGGCACCGGGATGGCCGCGGCCTCGCCGAGACCCAGTGCGGCGCAGGCGCGGTGCACCGAGAAGTGGGCGATGCGTGAACAGAACACCACCGGCCGCGGCAGCGCGCTGACGCCGTTGTGGCGGACATCGATGCCGCGCTGGGCGGCGCCGTAGTCGCGGGCGACCAGCAGGGCAAGCAGGTTCGAGTAGGAGCCGCCGGGTCCGAAGACACCGCCCGCGGCCTCGGTGAAACCGGCCAGGCGGGCCAGCGCCCTGATGGTCCACTGCTCGATGCCGAGGGTGGCCGGGCCGGAGTCGTAGGTGTCCAGGGAGGCGTTGCCCGAGCTGGCCAGCGCGTCGGCGATCACCGAGACGGTCAGCGCGGGCGGCTGTAGGTGCGCGGCGGTCTGCTTGTGGGTCAGGTCGATGCCGTAACGGGCGAGGAGATCGGCCAGGTGGCCGAGCGCGGCGTCCTCGCCGATGCCGGCGGCGGGGATCTGCTCGGGGCCGAGCGCGTCCGCGACCGCGGCCAGCACCGTGGCCGGGTCTCCCGCGGGCAGCGGCGATCCGTGATGGCGGCCGTCGACTTCGGCGGCGACGCGGGTCAAGCTCGCGCCGACCTCCGCCCAGCCTGCGCCGGGGCGGGAGAACTTCGACGGCTTATCCCACGGGAATGCATTTTTCTGTGACACGGACAGCCCCATTACGTCAATTCGGACAGAAGATGTGGTCGAGCGGCGACCGCTCGGCCGATGGTTTCCGTGGCCCCGGCAGGCCGACCACCGCGGTGATCGCGGTGGAGCGCCGGGCCGCGAGCGGCTAGACGACCTCGGGTTCGCGCAACGCCGAGACCAGCTGTCCCACCTCGTCGTCGAGGCGGTCGGGGATGCGCTCGATCAGGGCGGTCAGCACGGTGGCCGCGCGGCGGGCGAATTCCTCGTCGACGACACCGATCTGGTAGTCCAGCTCGAGGTGCACCCGCTCGTCGGCGCCGATCTCGAAGGCGAAGGTCAGCGGATAGTTGCCGATGCCGTTGAACACCGAGCGGCAGTCCACCGTCGCCCCCTCGGGCACCGGGATGCCGCGCAGCGGCGCGTTGCGCACCGAGGCCATGATCTCGGCGACCGGGAACCGCCCGCCCGCGCCGCGCAGCGCGGTGAGGATCGCGCCGTAGTCGACGGTGGAGTACTCCATCGCGGCGTAGACGGTGGACACGCCGGTGCGCAGCGCATCACGCAGGCTCGACGCGGGGTCGAAGGTGAACCGCATCGGCACGATGTTGCCGCTGTAGCCGACGCGGTCGGGGGTGTCGCCGGGCCTGCGGTTGTCGGCGGGCACCAGCAGCACGTGGTCGGCGGCCCCGGTGAGGGCGTACACGCCGAGCGCGCAGATCGCGATGTAGAGGGCGTTGGCGGTGGCGCCGACCTCGCGGGCCACCGCGTCGAGCGCGGCGTGGTGCTCGGGTTCGACCGGGGCGTGCAGCTTGGCGCCCGCGCACTCGTCCATCGGCGCCAGCCAGCTCTCCTCGGCGCCGATCGCGGGCAGCTCCCCCGACAGCGGGAAGCGCACGTCCTCGGCGGCCCAGGTTTGCCGGGCGTGCCGCAGCGCGTCGGCCACATCGGCGACCGGGCGGTCGGCGGCCTCGGCCTGCTGCCGGGGCCAGGCGCCGGTGGTGAGGGTGCCGAGCAGGGCGGGCCAGGAGGTGTCGTCCACGGCCAGGTGGTGCACCACCAGCAGCATGGTGACGCCGCCGGATTCGCGCGGGTAGAGGCGCACCCGCAGCGGCGGTTCCTCGGTGAGCGCGAACGGCGAACGGGCCAGGATCTCGGCGGCCGCGAGCACGGTGGCGCGGTCGGTGCGGCCGTCATGGGCGGGCAGCGTGCCGTACTCCCACACCCGGCCGGGTTCGGCCCAGCGGCCGCGCACGCCGCTGGGGGTGCGGCGCGGGACGCCGTCGTCGCCGACGGTGACGACCGAGCCGAGCACCGCGGCCTTGTCGATCATCAGCTCGGTCGAGGCGACCAGTTCGTCGAGGGTGTAGGTCTCGCCGAAATCGAGCACCAGGGCGATGTTGTGGGAAACCGAGTCCCGGTCGAACTCGTAGATCTTCCACATGCGGCGCTCGGCGACGCCGAACTCGCCGCTGCTCGCCGGGATGGCAGCCGCCGCCGCGGCACCGGGAGCGGTCTGTTCGCTCGCGATCCCGGCCGCGGCCATCCGGCGGCGCAGCAGTTCCAGTCGCGCGTCGGTCAATGCGTTCATGCTTCTCCCAGCGTCGAGTCGTCGGTGGCCCGCGGTGCGGTGCTGTGCTCGGCACGAACGAGCACGAAAGTGTCGGCGGCGTCCGCGGATTCCTTGGGGGCGCGGACGAAGGCGGTGGTCTGGCTCGCGCCGGCGCGCAGCGTCGGCCAGTCGCCGACGAAGCCGACCAGTTCGCCGCGCGCCCACAGCGGGGCCTGGTCCTGGAAATGCGCCGAACGCGGGTCGCCGCTGACGCCGAGCGGGACGATCCAGCGGCTGGCGTCACGATCGGCCAGGTCCCAGATGTAGCGGGCGGCCGAGCCGAGGCTGCACGCGTGCGAGAACCCGATGGCGCTGGCATTGGCCATCACGCACTCGCCGTCGCCTGCCAGCGGCAGCCGGACCGGGCGGATCTTCGCCGACAGCTCCGGGTGCGCCGGGGTGGCGCCCATCAGGTCCATGCCGTGGATGGGTTGCAGCACGTGCACGCTGCCCCAGGTGGGGGTGCACTCCTGTGCGGCCAGGTGCGCGGCGACCGCTTCGAGCGACTCGGTGGCCAGGGCGGCGATGTCGATGCCGAGGGCCGGGGCGTGGCGAAGCATCGAAGCCAGGGCGGCGCCGAGGCGGGTCTCCACCACGAACCACGGGTCGAACATGCGTGGGAAACCGTGCGGGGCGGCCAGTCCGGCCAGCGCCTCGTGCCGGGCGACGGCCGAGACCAGGCGGGTGCGGATCTCGGCGAACAGGTAGGCGTCGGTGCTGTCGGCGGACATGGTGCGATCCCAGGCGAGCAGCCGGGTGCGCACTCGTTCGGCGGCGGAGCCGAGGCCGGTCAGCGAACCGAGCAGCGCCAGCAGGGGTTCCGCGCCCGCGTTCGCGACATCGCGGTGGATGGCGGCGCAGTCGTCGACCGTGACCACCCCGGCCCCGGCGACCGGCGACGCGGCGGACGCGGCGTGCGCCGCGCCGGTGCCGTCGGAATCGGCGAGCGCCTCGGCAGCGGCCGTGTCGTCGCGGGAACCGGTCGTGGCGCGCAGGGTTTCGTCCAGCAGTGCGCCGATGCGCTCGGCGCGGTCGAGGGCAGCGCACTCGGTGGTGATCGGCTGCACCGGCGCCGCGTCGAGAACGCGCTGGTTGGCGATGACGGCGTAGTCGGCGACCGAGGCGTCGAACTCGCGGTCGGAGACCGAGGCGGTGGTCATGGCATGCCACTGGTAGCGCGCGTCCCAGCCGGGCACCGGCAGCCAGTAGTTCTCCGGCGCCCGCAGCGGCACGGCGCCGACCACGTGCCTGGTCAGTCTGCCCTCCACGTCGGCGATCACGATGCGGTTGGCGGGCTCGACCCAGGTGGTCAGCGCCTGCTCGACCTCGGGCACCGAGCGCGCGAACAGCAGGTCCAGCGGCGAGTCGAAGGTGGAGTCGGGGTCGTCCAGCAGCGGGGTGCGCAGGCTGAGGGCGAAACCGGCGTCGGGGCCGCCGAAGACGACCGAGCCGTTGCCGGTGCCGATGATCTCCACGGTGACCGGTTCGCCGCCGCGGACCAGGATCTGCTCGGTGGACCGGGTGGCGGCGCGGGGCCCGTCGGCGGTCGCGGCGGGCCCCCGGGGGCCGGGGCGGGGGACGGGCGCGGAGTTAAGGGCGGGGTTGTGGCCCATGGCAATTG
>NZ_JARWRU010000272.1 GCF_029867845.1 Nocardia farcinica
GGGGGCGGGCCCGCGCGCCGGGGCCCCCGCCCCCCCGGCGGGGGGCGGGGGCGCGGGGCCCCCCCCCCCCCCCCCCCCCCCCCCCCCTCCCCGGTATCCGAGACCGCCGCTCCGGCGTGATGCGGCGAATTCGTGGCAACGAGTATTCGGCATGAAATCTCTCGCCTGCCGGAAAGTCGCCGATCGGGTCTTGTCCGGCGTCGACGCGGATTCCCGGCTCGCGGAGAAACGATCGCTGGGTGATAGCGGAAGCCGCCACGGCGCAATCGGATTCCGGTGTAGAGGCCACTAGATGGCGCACCGCAACGTATTTTCCTGCGGTTATGTCGATCGCGTATCCGAAAGTGTGCCGATTGATGCGGTTTCCGTCATCACCGCCGCATCCGATCGGTTAGCCTGTTGCTGCTGTTTGGAAGACGACCGCGGCCACACGGTGCGACTGTGTGCTGGGCGTGGTCACGGTGCGTTGACGGGATGGCGAATGTCTCTATGCGTGGGTCTGAGCATCGGTGCGGTGAACTCCGTGACGGCGTCGGTGAGCCCGGCCCGCTCCCGGCCCTCCGTACGGACCAGACGCACCGCCCTGACCCTCGACGACCACGGCGCCACCAGGGTCGGCAATCTGCCCCGCTTCGAACCCGCGGTCACCGATTTCGCCGACCTGGCCCGCGATCCCGAGCCCTTCGTCCTCGGCGGTCGCCTGCACACCGCACCCGGCCTGGTGGCCACGGTCGTGCGGGAACTGCTCGACACCGGCGAGCCGATCGCCGGTGCGGTGGTCACCTATCCGGCGGTGTACTCCGACAAGCAGGTCGCGCTGCTGCGCCAGGCGCTCGATCTCGAGGGCCTGCGCGAGGCGATCATGGTGCCCGAGCCGGTCGCCGCCGCGGAATGGCTCGAGGTCGAACACGGCCCCCTCGAACCGGGATTCGCGCTGGTCTACGACCTCGGCGGGGCCAGCCTCGACGTCACCGTGGTTCGCGTCGGCCCCGACTGGTCCGATCACCCGATCGTCGGGAACCCGCGCCGCTGCTACGACTTCGGCGGCCGTCCGCTCGGCGCCACCATCGCCCGGTACTCGCGCGGCGTCACGCCCGGCGCGGTAGCCATGACCGCGCTGGTCGACGTGGACAGCCTGCGCGCCGACCACATCCGCGACTCCTTCGAGGTGGTCCGCGCCTGCCTGAACTCCACCGGGCGCACCCTGTCCGACATCGGGCGCATCCTGGTGGTCGGTTCCGCGTCCCGCCCGCCCGAGGTCGCCGAGACGCTCGCCGAACTGGGCAGGCCGGTGGTCACCGCCGCCGACCCCGGCCACATCGTCGCCACCGGCGCCGCCTACTTCGCCGCCCGCTCCTTCGCCATCGCCGACGATCTGCCACGCACCACCCGCGGCGCGGTGTTCTCCGGCGCCGCCGTGGCCTCCGCGCTGGCGGTCTCCGCGGCCACCATGCTGGGCGGCACCCCCGAATCCCCGCTCGAGTCCACCCTCCAGCGCTATCCCGATCTCACCCAGCCGATCGACGTGCGCACCCACGCCTTCACCGAGGCGCGCTACGCCCCGGGCGCCGACAGCGACGTCCGCTACGGCATCCCGCTCGGCCTCACCGAGCCCGTCGCGGGCCTCGCCCGTGATCCCGATGGCCGCTTCGTCGCCCTCGGTCGCCGGATGGGCCCCACTCTCGCCGAATCCCGCGGCTCGCACGCCGACCGCCGCCCCCGCGCCGTCGAGGACGCCGACCCCGGCCGGGTCCCGCAGGTGCTGCCCTTCGAATGGATCTCCGACGCCGTCTGGGAACGCCCCCACCCCTCCGCGCCCGGCGCCCCGGTCACACAGCCGGGGGGCGGTGCACCCGGTGATGATCCGGCCGCACCGGGCGACGG
>NZ_JARWRU010000273.1 GCF_029867845.1 Nocardia farcinica
GACGAAAGGCCCCGGAAGCGCGCTTCCGGGGCCTTTCGTCTGCCCGAGACCGGAATTCGCACACCGTTTCGTGATCTTGTGACCGTTTGAATCCGGTGGGCGACGGTATTACCGAAGTCGGTTGCCGGTGGTTGCCCGATCCCGCCGGACCGGTATTCGCTCGCGGATTTCTCGCCGAAAACGGCGGACGGTTGGACGGTGCACTGCGCGGAATTCGTTGTCGCGTAATCCGGCTGCCATCCGTCGGAAAGTTGCCGAGGGTCGCGCGTCGATTGCCCTGCGGTTACGGGGATGTCGTCGCCGCGTCATTCTATCGTGTTGTGCCACATATGAATACGTTCTGTGAAAAATGCATTCTTCACTCTCGTCCCCGCGCTTGCGCGGTGATTTGCCAGTAGAATCCCAGGCAATGTGAGAGGTGGTCCGAGCATGGTCGAACGAGACATTCCCGGAGCCCCGGCGTCCACCGCGACACCGGCCAGCACGCCTGCCCTTCGGGCCGCGGACCGATTGCGGCGGGTCCTGCCGCCCGGCTACGAGGTGCGGGTCGACGACGCGCCCGCCGACCCCGCTCTCCATCCGCTGCCGATGCGCGGAAGTGAACCGGTCATCCGGGTGCTCGTCACCGCCGATCGCGCCGGCGAGTGAGGTAGCCGCGCACCGTACTGCCGCGCACCGGTACTGCCGCGCACCGGTACTGCCGCGCACCGGTACTGCCGCGCACCGAACTGCCGCCGTCCCCTCGGCGGGAACGGCGGCAGCGGATCCGTCGGCGCCGGGCGTCTAGCCGGTCCAGCCCATCGGCATGAGCAGCGACTTCTGCTCGCAGAAGGCGTCGAGGCCCTCGGGGCCGTTCTCGCGGCCGAGGCCGGAGCTCTTGTAGCCGCCGAACGGCGAGGTCGGGTCGAAGGCGTACCAGTTGATCGCGTAGGTGCCGGTGCGCACCCGCGCGGCGATCCGCGCGCCGTGCTCGATGTCGGCGGTCCAGACCGAGCCCGCGAGGCCGTAGGCCGAGTCGTTGGCGATGTCGACCGCCTCGTCCTCGCCGCCGTAGGGGATGACCGACAGGACCGGGCCGAAGATCTCCTCCTGCGCGATGGTCGACTTGTTGACCACATCGGCGATGATGGTCGGCTCCACGTACCAGCCGCGGGCGTGGCCCCGGGCCTGCCGCCGCCGAGCACCAGGCGCGCGCCCTCGGCCTTGCCCTTGGCGATGTAGCCCTCCACGCGCTCGCGCTGGCGCTCGGAGATCAGCGGGCCGAAGGTCGTCGCCGGATCGGCCGGGTCACCGGTGGTGAGTGTGCGCACGTGCTCGACCAGCGCGTCGGTGATCTCGTCGTAGCGACTGCGCGGCACGAGGACGCGGGTCTGGGCCACGCAGCCCTGGCCGCTGTTCATCAGGCCGGAGAACGCGAGCACCGGGATGTTGTTCACGTCGAAGTCCTCGAGCAGGATGGCCGCGGACTTGCCGCCGAGCTCGAGGGAGACGCTCTTGAGTTGCTCGCCCGCGATGGCGGCGATGCGGCGGCCCACCGGGGTGCTGCCGGTGAAGGTCACCTTGTCCACGCCGGGATGGCCGATCAGGTACTCGGCGACGTCGGCCTCGGCGGGCAGCACCGAGATCACGCCCTCCGGCACACCGGCTTCGGTGAAGATGTCGGCGACGATATTGGCGCTCAGCGGTGTCAAGGGGGCGGGCTTGAGCACGATCGTGCAACCGGCCAGCAAGGCGGGCGCCAGCTTGTTCACCGCGAGGAACAGCGGCACGTTCCAGGCGGTGACCGCGGCGACCACGCCGAGCGGCTCGCGGCTGACCCTGGTGGTGCCGAACGAGCCGGTGCGCGTCTCCTGCCACCCGAAGGTGCCTGCGAGGTTCGCGTAGGTGTCGAGAGTGGCGGTGGCGGGAAGCTGGTTGAGGGTGGTCGCGGCCAGCATGGTCGCGCCCGCCTCGGCGGTCAGGGCCGCGACCAGGTCGCCGGATCGCTGTTCGATCAGGCGGGCGGCCCTGGTCAGGACCTCGGCGCGCTCGGCGGGCGGGGTGGACGGCCACGGCCCGTGGTCGAAGGCGTGGCGGGCGGCGGCGACCGCGGCGTCGACGTCGGCGCGGGTCACGACGGGGACGCTGCCCACCGGTTCGACCGTGGCCGGTGAGATGACCTGGAGGCGTTCGGAGCCGGCCGGTGCGGTCCAGCGGCCACCGATGAACAAGCTGTCGTAGTGCATGAGAACACGTTACAGTTTTGCCCCGGCTATGTCTGTAACCTGTTGCAGTTTCGTTCGGCTCACACCCTCTGACCTGCACGAATTCCAACCTGTCGGTTCTCTTTTCGCGAGAACGCACTATTGCGAAAGGTTGCCCGGGGGTGGATGCTGTAGCTACTCATAAGCTGGGGAGGACAGGTTATGGCGTTGCATGTGATCGGCAGATCGCTGATGACCAGCGATCAGACCGAGCATCAGGCGAAGAGTGTCGGCGCCGGAGGGTGGGTCGTCTCCTTCCTGCCGGGTCGCACCCTGACCCTGGAACAGGCCACGGCCGCCATGCAGGCCGCCGAAGCGGTCGCGACGGTGGATCAGCTGGCGAGCCGGGTCGGTCTGACGACACTGGAGACGGTGGGCCTGGCGATGCGCGAATCGCCCTGGGCCACAAGGGCGCCCGCGCCACGGCGGTCGATGCGCCGACTCGGCTCAGTGCGGCTTCGTCGCTACGACGACCAGATTGCTCACCAATAGCTCTCGGACGACGGGCACCCGGACCAGCCACCACGCCCAGTGCGGGTGATAGCGCGGGAAGGTCGCGTGCACCTGGGCGGGGGTCCTGGCGGCCCAGCGCAGCCCGTCGGCGGCGCCCACCGCGAACAGTGAGGTGCCGAAGCGGTTCTTGGGTTCCTTGCCGTGCTTGCGGCGGTAGCGCCGAGCGGCGTACTCGCCGCCGAGGTAGTGCCACGGGCCGGTCTCGTGGCCGCCGAAGGGCCCCCACCACAGGGTGTAGGAGAGCACGATCAGCCCGCCGGGGCGGGTCACCCGCACCATCTCGTCGGCCATCGCCCACGGCTCGGGCACGTGTTCGGCGACATTGGAGGAAAAGCAGATGTCGACGGCATCGTCGCGGAAGGGCAGTGCCATGCCGGAACCGCGCACCGCCGCAGGCACGCTCAGTCCCGCCGCGTGCATCTCCGAGGGGTCGGGTTCGACGGGAATGTAACGCGCTCCGGCGCGGGCGAATTCGTCGGCGAAGTAGCCGGGGCCGCCGCCCACGTCCAGGACGGTCGCTCCCGTCAGGTCGCCGCCGGTCAGATCGGCGTAGAAGTCGGCGAGCATGGCGGCGCTGTCGGCGGCGATGCCGCCGTAGAAGAGCGCGGGGTCGCTCTGTTCGAAACGGAAGCTGCCGAGCAGGCGCAGTGCTCGGCGCAGGGTCGCCCGGCGGGCGAAGCGCGCGCGGGCCGCCCGCGGCGTCACCACGATCGGTGACCGTTGTCTCTCGGCAATCGGCACGCGCCGAGTTTTCCACAAGCGCGCACCGGCGCTCGCGCGCGCCCGCGGGCGGACCCGGCAGCCGCGCGCAACCGGGTCCGCCCGGTCGATCAGCCGACGCCGCTGCTGGCGCCCGAGCCGGTGGAGGCGGAGGTGCCGAGCAGGGTGAGCAGCGCGCCCAGCAGGCCGTCGATCTCGATACCGGAACCGGAATCGGCGCCGCCGCCGGTCCTGGTCATCGTTTTCCTCATTCACTACTCCTCATCGTGCGGACCGGTCCACGTAGTCGACCGGCCGCCCCCAGAAATCGGGGGTGTTTCGGAGGCTAACGAGCCGAACTGTGAAATGGAAGCATTTCAGAGAAATTCGATGCTCTGATTTCCGACCTTTCACAGACCCGGCGCCGCGCACTTCGGGTCTGCGCCGTCCCGGGGGCCCATCGGGTTAGGGTGTAGCCCGATGTCCGAGTGCCCACTGGGCCCGAATCCTGAGAGAAGCTCCACCGTGCGCGAAGTCCTCCTGCTCTGCTGGCGCGACTCCGGGCACCCGCAGGGCGGCGGCAGCGAACGCTATCTGGAACAGGTGGGCGCTCAGCTCGCCGCCCGGGGTGTCAAGGTCACTTTGCGCACCGCCCGGTACCCGGGCGCGGCCCGTCGTGAACGGATCGACGGCATCGACATCAGCCGCGGCGGCGGCCGTTACACCGTCTACCCGCGCGCCCTGGCGGCCATCCTGCTCGGCCGGATCGGTCTCGGACCGCTGCGCGGCGTGCGCCCCGACGCGGTGATCGACACCCAGAACGGCATCCCCTTCTTCGCCACCCTCGCCGCCGGCGCGCCCTCGGTGGTGCTGGTGCACCACGGCCACCGGGAACAGTGGCCGGTCGCGGGCGCGCTGATCGGCCGGATCGGCTGGTGGATCGAGTCGCGACTGTCACCACGCGTGCACCGCGACAACCAGTACCTGACCGTCTCACTGCCCTCGGCCGAGGAACTGGCGGTGCTCGGCGTCGAACGCGAGCGCATCGCCGTGGTGCGCAATGGCGCCGAACCGGTGCCCGAGGGCGCGCCGACCGGCTCGGCCGCCACCCGCTCGCCCGAGCCGCGCGCGGTGGTGCTGTCGCGACTGGTGCCGCACAAGCAGATCGAGGACGCGCTGATCGCCGTCGCCCGCCTGCGCGAGCGCATCGCCGGGTTGCGGCTGGACGTGATCGGCGGCGGCTGGTGGGAGGAGAACCTGCGCGCCACCGCCCACGAACTCGGCATCGACGACATCGTCACCTTCCACGGTCACGTGGACGAGATCCGCAAGCACGAACTGCTCGCCCGCTCCTGGGTGCACCTGATGCCCTCGCGCAAGGAGGGCTGGGGCCTGGCGGTGATCGAGGCGGGCCAGCACGGCGTGCCCACCGTGGGGTACCGCAGCTCGCGCGGCCTGACCGATTCCATCGTCGACGGCGTGACCGGCATGCTCGTCGACGACGTCGCCCAGCTCACCGAAGCCGCGGGCGAACTGCTCGTCGACGCGCCCGCCCGCACCGTCATGGGCGAGAAGGCGCGCGCCAGGGCGCAGGAGTTCTCCTGGGAGCAGACCGGGAACGGGGCCTACGAGGTGCTCGCCGCGGTGGCCAGGGGGGAGCGGGTGTCCGGGCTCGTCGCCGGACCCGCCGAGGACTGATCGCTCACACGCCTGGTTCCGGCGACCGCCTGCCCCGGCGCGTCCGCGCCCAGCCCGCCACGGCCGCCCCGCCCACCAGCACGCTCACCCACACGCCGTGCGCGGCCCACGCCCACCCGCGCCGCGCGGGCGAGGCCGAGTACTCCGCCGCGGCCACCGCCTCGGCCGAGGGGCCGTCCGCGGGGGCGGGCACCCGGTACAGCGCCAGATCGTCGTCGGCGTAGACCCGCTCCAGCTCGGCCAGCGTGCGCGCCGACTCCCCGAGCGGCCCCGGGCTGGTGCGCTCCACCAGCACCCAGCCGACCCCGCGCGCGGCCAGCTCGCGCGCGGGCGCACCGTCGAGCAGCAGCCGCTCCACCCGCACCGCCCGCGTCCCCTCGCCCGCGACCGTGCGTCCCCGCACCCGCAGCTCCCCGGTCTGCAACACGTCGGCGGGCAGCATCCTCGGCGCCGGGTCGAGCACCGGCGCGGTCCCGCTGTCCGGGAACTTGCGGAACATCCCGCCCGGCAGCACCGCCACGTCGGCGGGCCCGCGCACCTCGGCGGCCACCCGTTCCCAGCCCGCCGGATAGCGCACCGCCCGCATCTGCCCGCCCACGCCCCAGGCCAGATCCAGCAGCGGAACCACCACCGCCGCCACGAACGCGACGCCGACCAGCCCGGCCCCCACCCCGGCCCGCCGCACCCGCGCTGCCACCACCAGGCACCCCGCCGCCGCGCACAGCGCGTAGCCGGGCACCGCCAGCGCGACGTACTTCTGGGTGTCGCGCAGCAGGCCGGCGCCGGGCACCCCGGACAGCAGCGCCTCCATCACGGCGATGCCCCACGGGGTCGCCGCGAGCGCGGGCAGTGCCACCGCCGCGGCGGCCGTCCACAGCAGCGACCGGCGGATCGACCGCGCGGGATCCGCGTCGGCGGCCTCGACGCCGGCGTGACCGAGATCCACCGCCCCGGACGGCGCCCGGGGGGCGGTGCGGGTCGCGCGCACGCCGGTCGCGACCACGGCGAGCAGGGCGATGGTGCCGACGGCGGCGAGCAGGGTGGTCCGCGAGGCCGGGACGGCGTCGGCGTTCCAGATGCCGCCGAGGCCGGCGAGGCTGCCGAGGGTGCCCAGACGGGGTTCGGCCCTGGCGGCGAACGCGCTCGCGCCTGCCGGGTCGGAGGGATCGGCGCCCCCGCCGGACAGGGCGGTGGCCACCAGCCACGGCGCCGACGCGACAGCGGTCAGGGCGAGAGTGGCGGGGACGCGGCGGACGCCGATGGTCACGACGGCGACCAGGGCAGCCAGCAGCGCGCCGGTGGGGGTGAGGCCGGCGACGGCCAGGCAGGCGGCGAGGGCGGCCCAGTGGCCGATGCCGTCCATCCGCGCCCCGCCGCGGCCGGCGGCGGCACGGATGCGGTGGGCGGCCCAGACGGTCCAGGGGAGGGCAGCGTAGCCGGTGAGCAGACTCCAATGGCCCTGCAGCAGGCGCTCGGCCACGTACGGGTTCCACAGGGTCACCGTCACCGCCACCAGCTGAGCGGCCAGGGGAACGGCGCCGGGGGTGAGCGTCGTGCGGGACAGCAGGGCGCGGACCAGCAGGGCCGAGCCGAAACCCGCCGCCCACAGCGCGAGCACCAGGATCGCCTTCACCGCGAGCCCGCCGTCGATCACCGTGGCGACGGTGGCGAGCAGGGCGTCCTGCGGGACCGCCCGAGGCGCGGCATCGCCGAGGCCGAGCGCCGAGTCCGTGGGGTACGAACGCGGCGTGCTCACCGCGTCGCGCAGCAGCAGGTAGCCGGGCCCGAGCAGCGGGCCCCCGATCAGCAGGGTCAGTGCCGCGCTGTATCCGCCCGCCACGAGCAGCTGTCCGCGCTCCCGCCGCCTCGTGCCCTCGTCCACGCGGCCACCCTACGGACCCGGCGCACCGGACGGTCCGCCACCCGCGCCTGCGCCGAGTCCCGCTGCCGAGGGCCGCTGACCCGGACACCGGACCCGGGGTGCGACGATGGGCCCATGTCCGTCACGCGCCGTCCCCTGCTCGTGGCGGACATGACTCTGGTGACGGCCGGCGCCATGACCGCCAATGTCGCCGGGTACCTGCTGCAACTACTGGCGGGCCGCTGGCTCGGCGTCAACGGCTACAGCGAGTTCGCCAGCCTGCTCGCCGTGCAGTTGCTGTGCGCGGTGCCCGCGCTGGCGTTGCAGAACGTGGTCGCCCGCGAGTTCGTGCGCGGCGCGCCCGTCGCCGCCCTGCGCGCCCAGCAAAGGCGCTGCGCGGCCATCGT
>NZ_JARWRU010000274.1 GCF_029867845.1 Nocardia farcinica
CCCACCCCGGCGGTGCTGCCCCGCCCGCCCGCCCGCACCGCCGGCGCCGCCCCGCCCGCGGCCGCCGGGGCCGCCGCCTTCCGCTTGTTCGACGCCGTTTCGGACGCCGCGGTCGCGGTGTTGTGGGGTGAGGGCGGAACCTTCTGCGCCGGAGCCGATCTCAAGGCGCTCGGCACCGAGCGCAGCAATCGCGCCGAACCCGACGGCGACGGCCCGATGGGGCCGACGCGGATGGTGCTGAGCAAGCCGGTCATCGCGGCGATCAGCGGTCACGCCGTGGCGGGCGGACTCGAGCTGGCGGTGTGGTGCGACATGCGTGTCGCCGAGGAGGACGCCACGCTCGGGGTGTTCTGCCGCCGCTGGGGCGTGCCGCTGATCGACGGCGGCACGGTGCGGCTGCCCCGGCTGATCGGGTCGGGACGGGCCATGGACCTGGTGCTCACCGGACGCCCGGTGGACGCGGCCGAGGCGCTGCGGATCGGGCTGGTCGACCGGGTGGTGCCCACCGGGCAGGCCAGGGCCGCGGCCGAGCAACTGGCCGCCGAACTGGCCCGGCTCCCCCAGGCCTGCCTGCGTTCGGACCGCATGTCGCTGCTGGAGCAGGAGGGCATGGACGAGGCGGCCGCGCTGGCCAACGAGTTCCGCCACGGCCTGACCGCGCTGAGCTCAGGGGCACTGGAAGGAGCGCGGCGCTTCGCGGCGGGCGCGGGCAGGCACGGCACGGCCGCCGAGTGAGCGCCGCGGGCGGGGTGGAGCACGCTCGGCTCGGCGTCGTCGACGAGATCTTCCTGCGCGGCCATCGCGGGCTCGGCACGCCCAATGTGCTGCAAGGACTCTGGCGCACCGCCGACCCGGTCGATCCCGGCCTGCTGCACCGCCTGCACGCCGCGCTGCGGACCGGCGAGCTGGGCAGACGGGTGGTCCGCTCGCGGGTGCCGGGAGCGCGGCCGTCCTGGCGGCGGAATGTGCGGGCGCATCCGCTGCTGCTGGCGAGCAGGCCGCTGACCCCCGCGCAGGCGCTGACCTGGGCCGCCGGGCTCGGCGGCGATCTCGATCCCGAGGCCGGGCCGGGATGGCGGCTGGCGGCCACCCCGCTGGTCGACGGGGGGACCGTCATCGCGCTGACCTGCTCGCACGTGCTCGCCGACGCGCGCGGGCTGGTGCACGCGGCGAACCTGGCGCTGGCCGGGGTCGGCGGGCAGGACGGCGCGGTGTGTCCCCCGACGCCGAGCGCGTCGCCCCCTGCCGGGCCGCCGCCCGAGTTCGCGGACCCGTCCGCGTGCCCTCCGGCATCGGCAGGCCCGGGATCGGACTGGGCGGACGCGGCGCGTCAGTGGTCGATCGTGCTCGGCGGCACGGCGCGCGCGCTGACGCACCGGGTCCGCTCCCGCGCGGCGCACGCGCACCGGACGGCACCGGCCGTGGGCGCGTCGTTCGGCGATACCGTTCCGCCACCGGGCATTTCGACCGTTCCGCCACCGGGCATTTCGGCGGCACGCGATGCGCGCGCTGCGGCCGTGCGGGCGGAAAGCGCGCGCAGGCACCGCACGGATCCGCTGCCGGTGCACAGCATCGCCGCGAGTTGCGATGCCACCGAATGGGATCGGATCGCCCGCGAACGCGGCGGCACGGCCAACAGCCTGTTCATCCACCTGGTCGCCGAGACCCTGCGCACGGCCGGGGCGCTCGGCCGGTTCGACTGGGCGGGGATCGAGGCGAGTCTGCCGGTCGACCTGCGGGACACGCCCCGGGTGACCAACGCGATCGCCGTGACCTCGGTGGTGGTCGAGCCCGACGACGACCCGGCCACGCTGCGGGCCAAGGCCCGCGCCTCCTACGAGCGGCGGATGACCGCCCCCGCCGGGGTGCCGGAGGAGATCCTCCAGGTCGTCGGCGACCGCCTCGCGCACCTGATGGCCGCGGGGGCGGGTGAGCGCGACATCCTCTGCTCCAATATCGGCGACCTGCCGCAACGGCTGCTCACCTTCGGCCCGCACCGCTGTCTAGGGGTCGCGGCCAGGGCCATCCACCCCGGGCTGACCGTGGGCGCCCGGCCGCGCACCCGGCTGTCGGGCTATCTGTGCCGGATCGGCGCGCGGTACACGCTGTGCCTGGTGGCGCTGGATCCGCCGGGGATCGAGTCGGCGGAGGAGCTGGCCGAGATCACCGGCCGGGTCGCCGCCGGACTCGCCGTGCCGCTGACCTTCTGGTGAGGCCTCAGACGGCCTCGACCCGCCGGGTCACGCGCTCGGACACCGAATCCGGCACCGTCACACCGGGTTCGAGATCCGGCGAGTCGACGGGGAGGTCGTAGACCTGCCGCAGGGGCAGCACCCCCGCCCAGACCCCGCCCGCGTCGATGTCCTCCCGGTCGTCGCGGGGCGGACCGGTGCGCACCTTGACCGAGGCCTCGGTGAGGTCGACCGCCAGGACCAGGGTGGCCGCCAGTTCTCTGCGGTTGGGCGGTCGCACCCGCTCCCACGACCCGGGCGCGGCCTGCTCCACGATCAGGCGCAGGGCCCGCACGCGTAGTTCGGGGTCGGTGACCTCGACCGCGCGGCCGCGCACCACCGCCGAGCGGTAGTTGGTCGAGAAGTGCATGGCCGAGCGGGCGTAGACGATGCCGTCGACGTGGGTGACCGCCACCGAGACCTCCGCCCCGGCCGCCGCGCGCATGTTGCCCGAGCCGGTGGAACCGTGCAGGTAGAGGAACCGGCCGTCGTGGCCGTAGACGGTGGGGACGACGAGCGGGCCGCCGTCGAGGATCACCGCGAGGTGGCAGACCGTGCCCGCGTCGAGCAGCGCGTCGAGTTCGGCGCGGTCGGCGCGGGCACGGTCCCTGGCGCGGGTGGGGGTGCTGCGCGGGGTGGGCGACAGCGGCGGGCGGGTGGGCGCGGTATCTGCGGTCATGCGTCCAGCATCGACGGCCCAGTGGCATGATCGAAGGGCCAATTCGGCGCTTGTTCAACAGTCCACTCGCCGCGTCCACTCGCCGACAATCCACTCACCGACCGCCCACTCGCTGATGGTCGACCTCGTCCATCCACCGACGTCCACTTCGATTCCCGGGAGCGCCGTGCTCGACGAACTGCCCATCGTCCTCGACCGCACCGCCGCCGAGCCGCTCGCCGTGCAGGTTGCCGGGGCGCTGCGGGCCGCCGCCACCGGCGGGGTGCTGCGCCGCGGCGAGCGGCTGCCGTCCACCAGGACGCTGGCCGAGCGGCTCGGGGTGAGCCGCAGCGTGGTCGCCGCCCCCTACGACCAACAGCACGCCGAGGGATGGATCGCGGGCACGCACGGCTCGGGCACCTACCAGACCG
>NZ_JARWRU010000275.1 GCF_029867845.1 Nocardia farcinica
CCCCCCACCCTCGCGGGGGGGGGCCCCCCCCCCCCGGGCGGCGCCCGCCCGCGGGGGGCCCCGCCCCCCCCCCCCCCCCCACCCCACGGCGCACCCCCCCGCCCCCCCCCCCCCCCCCCCCCCCCCCCCCCCCCCCCCCCCCCCCCCCCCCGGGCTCGGGGTCGGCGCCCGGCGCGAGATGGCGGGCGCCGAGCGGTTCGGCCACCGCCCGCGGCAGTTCGCCGGCGCAGGCCGCGCGGTCGAGCAGAAGCGCGGGGTCGTACGACGAGCCAGTCATCACGAATGATTCGGCGCGCGAATATCTCTCGCACGGCTGATACCGTGTGGTCTTCACCGATCACCAATGGGAGACGTATTCTTGACCAACCCATCGTTGTTCACCCCAACCGCCCCCTCCGCGCAGCCCATCGGCTGCCCCGTCCAGCACGGTTCCCCCATCGACACCGACGGGCCGAGAATCCCGCTGCACAGCCCCGACTTCGCCGCCGATCCGCACCGCCACTATCGCGAAATGCGTGAGCAGTACGGCAATCTCGCTCCGATCGAGCTCTCCCCCGGCGTGCCCGCCACGCTGGTGATCGGATACGAGACCGCGGTGCGCGTCCTCAACGACCCCGAGCACTTCCCGGCCGACCCGCGCGTGTGGCAGCAGAGCTGTCCCGACGACAGCCCGGTCAAGCCGATGCTGGAGTGGTACCCGAACGCGTTGCGCAACTCCGGTTCGGTGCACATGCGCTACCGGCTCGCCTACACCTCGGCCATCGAGGGCATCGACATGCACTCCCTGCACCACATGGTCGAGCGCATCGCCGTCCCGTTGATCAACGAGTTCTGCACCACCGGGTCGGCGGATCTGGTGAGCCAGTACGCGTTTCCGCTCGCCTTCGAGATCCTGAACCGGCTGGTCGGCTGCTCGACCGAACTCGGCCACCGGGTGGCCACCGGCATGGCCGCGCTGTTCGACACGGTGAACGCGGCCTGGGGCATGCAGACCCTCAGCGAGGCGCTGATGGAGCTGATCCACATGCGCCGCGCCGAGCCGGGCGACGACGTGACCTCGCGCATGGCCCACCACCCGTCGAATCTGAACGACGAAGAGCTGCTGGCCAATCTGATCAGCTTCTACGGCGCGGGCATCGAACCCCAGCAGAACCTGATCGCCAACACCCTGCTGCTCATGCTCACCGACGAGCGTTTCGGTGGCAGCATGCTCGGCGGCGCGCTGTCGACCCGAGACGCCCTCGACGAGGTGCTGTTCAACGACCCGCCGATGGCCAACTTCTGCTCCAGCTTCCCCCGGCAGCCGGTGCTGATCGACGGAGTCTGGCTGCCCGCCCACCAGCCGGTGCTCATCGGCCTGTCCGCGGCCAACACCGATCCGGCCATCCGCGGCGGCAACCGCACCGGCAACCGCTCACATCTGGCCTGGGGCGCCGGGCCGCACGCCTGCCCCGCCCGCTCGGTCGCCTATCTGGTCTGTCAGGACGCCATCGACCAACTGCTCGACGCTCTCCCCGAGATGCGACTGTCGGTGCCCATGAATGAATTGACCTGGCGCCCAGGGCCTTTCCATCGCGCCCTGACCGCTCTTCCGGTTGAATTCAGTCCGTCACCCCGACTACCGATCAACGAAGGAGCGCCCGCGCATGGCTGATCCGACGAGCGAGCCCATCCCACTGGACATGACCGGCGCCGACATCCAGGGCGAGCTGGCCCGCATCCGCGCGCGTGGCCCGGTCGCCCTGGTCGAACTGCCCGGCGGCGTCCCCGCCTGGTCGGCGACCGATGCCGACGCCCTGCAGAGCCTGCTGGCCGATCCGCGCGTGTCCAAGGACCCGCGCCGGCACTGGCCGGCGTTCAACAACGGTGAGATCACCGCGGATTGGCCGATGTACACCTGGGTGGCGGTGGACAGCATGTTCACCGCCTACGGCGCCGACCACCGGCGGCTGCGCAAGCTCGTCTCGCCCGCCTTCACCCACCGGCGCACCGCCGCGCTGCGTCCGCGCATCGAGGCGCTGGTGAAGGATCTGCTGGACGCGCTGGACGAGACTCCGCCCGGCGAGGTGGCCGACCTGCGCGAGAGCTTCGCCTACCCGGTGCCGATCCAGGTGATCACCGAATTGCTCGGCGTGCCCGAGCATCTCGGTCCCGGCCTGCGCAAGTGCGTGGACACCTACTTCGACACCTCCACCGGCCCCGAGGACGCGCTGGCCAATTACCTGGAGGAGCATCGTCTGGTCAGCGAACTGGTGGCCTATCGCACCGAGCACCCGGGCGACGACATCACCAGCGTGCTGGTCACCACCCGCGACGAGGAGGGTTCCCAGCTCACCCAGAAGGAACTCGTCGACACGTTGATGCTGATCATCAACGCCGGTCACGAGACCACGGTGAACCTGCTCGACCAGGCGATCGTCGCCCTGCTCACCCACCCGGATCAGCTCGCCGACGCCGAGTCGGGGCGGGTGAGCTGGTCGGAGGTGATCGAGGAGACGTTGCGCTACGAGGCGCCGGTGGCGCATCTGCCGCTGCGCTACGCGGTGGAGGACATCGAGATCGGCGGCGAACTCATCCGCAAGGGCGAACCGATCCTGGCGTCCTACGCCGGAGCCGGCCGTGACCCGAAGGTGCACGGGGAGACCGCCGACAGCTTCGATGTGCACCGGGCGAAGAAGGACCACCTGTCCTTCGGGCACGGGGCGCACC
>NZ_JARWRU010000276.1 GCF_029867845.1 Nocardia farcinica
CCGATGTGGCCCGCGCTGTCAAGCCCCCCGCACCGGCGCGCAGATTGCCCAAGGCGCTGCCCTACGACACCGTGGCTCGGTTGCTGGAGGCCGCGGGCGGCGGTCCGGCCGACGCCGAGGGCGGGCACGGCGCCGACGGCGGCCCGCGCGCGCTGCGTGATCGGGCGCTGCTGGAACCGCTCTACTCGACCGGCGCCCGCATCTCCGAGGTGATCGGTCTGGACGTCGACGATCTCGACACCGCCGAGCGCGCGGTGCTGCTGCGCGGCAAGGGCGGCAAACAGCGCATCGTCCCGATCGGGCGGCCCGCTCTGGCCGCAGTCGACGCCTATCTGGTGCGCGGTCGACCGGCGCTGGCCGCGGCGGGCAAGGGCGTGAGCACCGGCGGTGCGCTGTTCCTCAACGCGCGCGGTGGCAGGCTCTCACGCCAGAGCGCCTGGCAGGTGTTGCAGACCGCGGCCGAGCGGGCGGGCATCGGGGCGGCGGTGTCCCCGCACACGCTGCGGCACTCCTTCGCCACGCATCTGCTCGACGGCGGCGCCGACGTGCGGGTGGTGCAGGAACTGCTCGGTCACGCCTCGGTGACGACGACGCAGATCTATACCCTGGTCACTGTCAGCACGCTGCGCGAGGTGTGGGCCAGCGCCCATCCCCGCGCGCGGTGAGCGCCACATGCTCTCGGTGCGTGTCCGATCGCGTGTCTCGTACAGGCAGGCGGTAGCGTCTGACGTGAGCTGGACCGTACGAAAGCGAGGTCGGGTCCGATCGGCCTCGTTACGCTCGGCAAGAGGCAATCGGGGGCGAGGCGTCCTGGTGACGCCCGGCAACGGGCAGGAACGTATAAGGAGCAGCGGATCGTGACGACAGCCGGTGCGGCGCAGCCGCCCTACGGTGCCATGGGGTCGCGTGACGGAGCACCGGCCCAGGCAGGCGACGACATCGAACCGCAGCCGACCGGATTGCGCCCGGTCGACGACGCGGACTCGGCGTCCGAGACCCTCTGGGACGGTGGCGTGCCGCCGGTCCCCGAGACGGGCGAGATGGGTCCCACCGGGCGTCCGTTGCGCGGGGTGCCCGACCCGCCCCCGCCGCCGGTGCCGGGCGACGCGCTGATCGTGGCCATGTGCAACCAGAAGGGCGGGGTCGGCAAGACCACCTCGACCATCAACCTGGGCGCGGCGCTGGCCGAATACGGCCGCCGCGTGCTGCTGGTCGACCTCGACCCGCAGGGCGCGCTATCGGCCGGGCTCGGCGTCGCCCATCACGACCTCGACCTGACCGTGCAGAACCTGCTCGTCGGCGGCCGCACCTCCATCGACGACGTGCTGATGCGCACCAAGGTCGAGAACATGGACCTGCTGCCCAGCAACATCGACCTGTCGGCGGCGGAGATCCAGCTGGTCAACGAGGTCGGCCGGGAGCAGACCCTCGGCCGGGCGCTGGAGCCGGTGCGCGATCGCTACGACTACATCCTCATCGACTGCCAGCCCTCGCTCGGCCTGCTGACGGTCAACGCGCTGGCCTGCTCCGACGGGGTCATCATCCCGATGGAGTGCGAATACTTCTCGCTGCGCGGCCTGGCGCTGCTCAACGACACCGTGGAGAAGGTGCGTGATCGACTCAACCCGCGGCTGAGCCTCTACGGCATCGTGGTCACCATGTTCGACGCCAGGCTGCTGCATTCGCGTCAGGTGATGTCGCGTGTGGTCGAGGTGTTCGGCGACGTCGTCTACGACACCGCCATCGCGCGCACCGTCCGCTTTCCCGACGCCAGTGTGGCGGGCGAGCCGATCACCACCTGGGCGCCGAAGTCCGGTGGAGCCGAGGCGTATCGGGCGATGGCACGGGAAGTCATCCACCGGTCGGGCCGGTGAGCGCGGCCGCCGACCCTGCGACGCCGAGCGCTCTCGACCAGGTACCACCCGACCAGGCAGCACCCGAACAGACAGCGCGGGACACCGATGTGCCGGTGGCGCCGGACGGTGAGTCCGGCACCGGTTTCCGGCTGAAGCTGAGCAATTTCGAGGGCCCGTTCGACCTGCTGCTCAGTCTCATCAGCTCCCGCAAGCTGGACGTGACCGAGGTGGCCCTCGCACAGGTCACCGACGAGTTCATCGCCTACACCAAGGCCATGACCGCGAGCATGGACGCCGACAGCGGCGGCCTGCGCGCGGACAGGATCCTCGACCAGACCACCGAGTTCCTCGTCGTGGCCGCCACCCTGCTCGATCTGAAGGCCGCGCGCCTGCTGCCCGCGGGCGAGATGACCGACGCCGAGGATCTGGAACTGCTCGAGGCCCGCGACCTGCTGTTCGCCCGGTTGCTGCAATATCGGGCGTTCAAGCAGGTGGCCGAGCTGCTGGGCGAGCTGGAGGCCGTGGCGCTGCGGCGCTACCCGCGTTCGGTCGGCCTGGAGGAACGCTTCGCCGGGCTGCTGCCCGAGGTCACCCTCGGGGTGGATGTGGCAGGCTTCGCCGATATCGCCGCCGCCGCGTTCCGGCCGAGGCCCGCACCGAAGGTCGGGCTCGATCACCTGCACCAGCACACCATCTCGGTGGCCGAGCAGGCGGCGCTGGTGCTGGAGATGCTCAAAGCACGCGGTCCCGGTGGCTGGACCACCTTCGCCGAGCTGGTCGCCGACTGCGAGCTGCCGGTGCAGATCGTGGCGCGCTTCCTGGCGCTGCTCGAGCTCTACCGCGGCAAGACCATCGAGTTCGACCAGCCCGACCCGCTGGGACCGCTGGCCATCAGCTGGCTGGGTGAGCCCGCCGACGGCGAGCAGACGAGCGTGACCATCGAGGAGGATTACGGGTGAACGAGGTCTCGAACACCGGGGCGCCCGGCCCCGGCGTGTCCGATGTCACCCCACCGGGGGAAACGGCCCCGCTGGACGAGCCGGAATTCCGTTCCGCGCTGGAGGCCATGCTGCTCGTCGTGGACGCTCCCGCGCCGGTCGAGCAGCTGGCGGCCGCCCTGGACGACACCGCCGAACGGGTGGAGCGGGTGCTGCGGGAGATGTCGGCGGAGCTGACCGCGCGCGGCAGCGGCATCGATCTGCGTTTCGTCGGTGACGGCTGGCGCTTCTATACTCGCAGCGAGTACGCACCGTATGTGGAGCGCGTACTGCTCGACGGCGCCAGGACGAAACTGACCAGGGCGGCGTTGGAGACGCTGGCGGTCGTGGCATACCGCCAGCCGGTGACCAGGAACCGGGTGAGCGCGGTGCGCGGCGTGAACGTCGACGGCGTGATGCGCACGTTGCTCGCCCGCGGCCTGATCGCCGAAGCCGGGACCGACCCGGAGACGAACGGCACGCTCTATCGCACCACCGAGTTGTTCCTGGAGCGGATCGGGCTGGCGTCGCTGTCGGACCTGCCGCCGTTGGCGCCGTTGCTTCCCGGCGTCGACCTGATCGACGAGATCAACGACAGCCTGGAGACGGACCCCCGTTACACCAGGTTGCGCAGACCTGCCGAGGCCGACCTGGACCTCGGCGCCGAGGATTGACCCTCACGAGAGTTGACTAAGGACAGATGAATACCCCCGCTCGCCGAGATGGCACACC
>NZ_JARWRU010000277.1 GCF_029867845.1 Nocardia farcinica
CTCCCCCGCCGGTGCTGGGGGGGCGGGTCGGGGCCCCCCTTACGGCGGGGCTCCCCGGGGCCGTCGCGGCCCTTCTGTTCCCCGCCTATGGGGGCGTGCGCGGGGTAGGCGTGGTAGCAGTTGGTCCACACCCGGCCCGCCTTGATGGCGCGGCCGAGCCGGTAGGCGGTGTTCATGTCGCGGGTCCACACGCCAGCGCCCAGGCCGTAGAGGGTGTCGTTGGCGATGGACACCGCTTCCTCGACGCTGTCGTAGGTGGTCACCGAGACGACGGGGCCGAAGATCTCCTCCTGGAAGATGCGCATGTCGTTGCGGCCCTTGAAGATCGTCGGCTCGATGTAGTAGCCGTTCTCCAGGCCGTCGACCTTGCGTGGGCCGCCGCCGGTGAGGACTTCGGCGCCCTCCTGCCGCCCGATGTCGATGTAGGACAGGATCTTCTCGTACTGGTCGTTGCTGGCCTGGGCGCCGATCATGGTGGCCTGGTCGAGCGGGTCGCCGCTGACGATGGCCTTGGTGCGCTCGAGGCAGCGGGTCATGAACTCGTCGTAGATCGAGGAGTGGATCAGCGCGCGCGAGGGGCAGGTGCAGACCTCGCCCTGGTTGAGCGCGAACAGCACGAACCCTTCGACGGCCTTGTCGAGGAAGTCGTCGTCGGCGGCGGTCACGTCGGGCAGGAAGATGTTGGGGCTCTTGCCGCCCAGTTCCAGGGTGACCGGGATGATGTTCTCGCTGGCGTACTGCATGATCAGCCTGCCGGTGGTGGTCTCGCCGGTGAAGGCGACCTTGGCCACTCGCGGACTGGAGGCCAGCGGCTTGCCCGCCTCCACGCCGAAGCCGTTGACCACGTTGAGCACACCGGGCGGCAGCAGGTCGGCGATGAGTTCGACGACCTTCAGGATCGAGGCCGGGGTCTGCTCGGCGGGCTTGAGCACCACCGCGTTGCCCGCGGCCAGCGCCGGGGCCAGCTTCCAGGTGGCCATGAGGATGGGGAAGTTCCAGGGGATGATCTGGCCGACCACGCCGAGCGGTTCGTGGAAGTGGTAGGCGATGGTGTCGTTGTCGATCTCGCTGATGCCGCCCTCCTGGGCGCGCACGGCGCCGGCGAAGTAGCGGAAGTGGTCGACGGCCAGCGGCAGGTCGGCGGCCAGGGTCTCGCGGACGGGCTTGCCGTTCTCCCAGGTCTCGGCGACGGCGAGGGCCTCGAGATTGTCCTCGATGCGGTCGGCGATCTTGTTGAGGATGTTGGCGCGCTCGGCGGCCGAGGTGGCGCCCCAGGCGTCGGCGGCGGCGTGGGCGGCGTCCAGGGCGAGCTCGACGTCGGCGGCCGAGGACCGGGCGACCTCGGTGAACACCTGACCGTCGACCGGCGAGGGGTTCTCGAAGTAGCGGCCGTCCACCGGCGGCTTCCAGTCGCCGCCGATGAAGTTGTCGTAGCGAGCGGCGTAGGCGACGACGCTGCCCTCGGTTCCCGGCTTGGCATAGATCATGGCGGGTCACTCCTCGCTGAGTCCGGTTGCGTCCACGGCGCCACGGCCGTGATGTGGCTCACTATGCCCGGCGAGGGTTGAGGAAACGTTGAACCCGCCGGAGCGGGCGCGTCGTCAGACCCGGCTCGGCGCCGCCGCGGCCGTCTGCGCCGTCGGGGCGGCCGCGGCCCTCGGTCGTCCGGGGATGAACAGCGCCACCAGCGCGGCCGCCACCGCCACGCCGCAACCGAGCAGCAATCCGGTGCGGAAGCCCGCCTCGGTCGGAATGGGGTGCCCGCCGAGGAAGGTGGACATCTGGGCGAGCACCACGCCGATCACCGCCGCCGAGGTGGTGGTGCCGATGGCGCGCATCAGGGTGTTGAGGCTGTTGGCCGAGGCGGTCTCCGACAGCGGCACCGAGGACATGATCAGCGCGGGCATCGCGCCGTAGGCCAGGCCGACGCCCGCGCTGGACACGCAGGTGATCACCAGGATGCCCGGCGCGGAGCCCATCAGCGCCATGGCGGCGCCGTAGCCGACGGCGATCACCAGGCTGCCGATCACGAGGGTCACCTTCGGCCCGAATCGCGCCGACAGTCGCGCGCCGACGGGGGACACGGCCATCATCACCAGGCCGCCGGGGAACATCCACACACCCATCTCCAGCATGGACTTGCCCAGGCCGTAGCCCGTTTCGAGGGGTAGTTGCAGCAGCTGCGGCAGGATCAGCGACTGGGCGTACATGGCGAAGCCGATGACCACCGAGGCGGTGTTGGTCAGCAGCACCGGCCGTCGCGCGGCCACGCGCAGATCCACCAGCGGGTCGTCCAGGCGCAGCTCCCACCACATCCACACCGCCAGCGCCACGGCCGAGGCCGCGAACAGGCTCACGGTGAGCGTGCTGTTCCAGCCCCAGTCCGCGCCCTTGGACACCGCGAGCAGCAGGCACACCAGAGTCACGCCGATGCCGAGGGCGCCGAGCGGGTCGAAACCGCCGGTGCCGCGCGGCTCGGCGTCGGGCACGAGCAGCCAGATGCCCGCCGCGACGACGGCGACCAGCGCGGCCGCGCCGAGGAACATGATCCGCCAGCTGGTGTACTGCACGACCGCCGCCGAGATCGGCAGGCCGAGCGCGCCGCCGATGCCGAGGGAAGCGCTCATGACCGCGATCGCGCTGCCGAGCCGTTCGGCGGGCAGCACGTCGCGCATGACGCTGATGCCCAGCGGGATCACACCGGCGCCGATGCCCTGCAGGCCACGGCCGACGATCATCGGCACCACCGAGGAGGAGGCCGCGCACACCAGCGGTCCGGCGAACAGCGGCACCGTGCAGATCAGCAGCATCCGCTTCTTGCCGTAGAGGTCGCCGAGCCTGCCGGTGATCGGCGTGGCCACCGCGCTCACCAGCAGCGTCACCGTGATGACCCAGGAGGCGTTGGACGGCGAGGTGTGCAGGATGCGCGGCAGCTCGACGATCAGCGGGATGACCAGGGTCTGCATGAGCGCGGCGACGATGCCGCCTGCGGCGAGCGCGGCGACGACCAAGGCGCTGCGCCCGTGGGTTGCTGGGGACACCGGAACTCCTCGTGACGAACCTGCGCCGAAGGTGGCGCGACCGATGCAGAATACACATCGTTTGCATGATGCAAAACGGTTGCACGACCGGCGAACCGGGCGAATTGGACAGGTTGGGGGTGTTCTGTGATGTGATCGTCGCCCCGGGAAAGCGCGACACGCGCCGAAGAGGTGCGCGACGATACAGCGGACAGACCACGGCAGGGGAGGATGCGGGTGCGAGGCGGTCGAGGGCGCGGTGGGCCGGTGGCGGGCGAAGCTCCGGCCCCAGCGGGCAGCGGCGCGATGCCCGGTGGCTGCGAGCCGGTCACCGGCGGTGCCGTGGACGGCCACGACGCGGCCCCCGGCGACTCCGCCGCCATCGACGCCGGCGCGGCCGCGGTGGAGTTCGAGACCATGCTGCTCGGCCGCTACAGCCTGGCCGGCGTCTCCCGTCGCGGTGGACTGCTCGACCGCAGCGCGTACATCGTGCTGCACCGGGTGCGTATGCAGGGCCCGATGTCGGTCGGCGAACTCAGCGACGCCTTCGGTTTGGACACCTCCACCCTGCACCGCCAGACCGCCGCCATGATGGGCGCGGGCCTCATCGAACGCATCCCCGACCCGGATGGGGGGCTCGCTCGCAAATTCCGCATCACCGCCGAGGGCGAGGCCAGGCTCGAAC
>NZ_JARWRU010000278.1 GCF_029867845.1 Nocardia farcinica
CCTTCGGCCTGACCGTCGGCATCAGCTACCTGCTCAACGCCCACGAGGCGCGCCGCTACTTCGGCACCCTGCTCGGCGACGCCGACCGCATCGGCCCGGTGGGCTCGGTGTGGAATCAGTCACTGCGCGGCACGCTCAGCCGCATCGTCGGTCACGACGTGGAGACCGGGCCGCTGTGGATCGCGGGCGTGCTGGTGGTGGCGGCGCTGGCCGTCGCGGCCTGGCGCTCGCTCGCCCCCGACGACCTGCTCGGCACCTTGTTGATCGTCCAGATCTTCGGCCTGATGATTTCCCCCATCTCGTGGTCGCACCACTGGGTGTGGCTGCTGCCGCTGGTGCTGTGGCTGCTCTACGGGCCGCTGCGGCAGGCGCCGGGCGCGCGGGTGCTCGCGGGCTACTGGCTGGTGACGACGCTCATCGGCGTGCCGTGGGTGCTGTCGTTCTTCCAGCCGACCATCTGGGAGATCTCCCGGCCCGCGCTGCTGGCCTGGCTGGGCGCGGTCGACGCGGCCGGGGTGCTGGCGCTGCTGGTGTGGGTGATCGTGATGGGCAGGCGGGCGCGCGCGGTCGCGCCGGAGGCCGAACGGGCCGCGATCGCCTGAATGGTGACGCGCCTGAATGGTGACGCGCCGGGAAGGTGACGCGCCGGGAAGGGTGCCCGATGTCAGGAGCTGTACGCGGCGAGGGCGTCGATCCGTTCCGCCAGGGCGAAGTCGGCTGCGGTCAGTCCGCCCGCGGAATGGGTGGTCAGCGCGAAGGTGACATCGCGCCATCGGATGTCGATATCGGGGTGATGATTCGCACTCTCCGCGGCCTGGGCGACCGCGCGGACGAGGTCGATGGCGGCGGGAAAGGAGGCCGCGGTGACCGTGCGCGCGATCGTGGCACCGGAGCGCGACCACTCGGGCAGGCGGGCCATGGCGTCGGTGATCTGTTCTTCGGAGAGCAGTTCTGCGGTCATCTTCTCGCAGTACCCGAAAGTGGGCCGGTTGGACAGGGTTGGCGGCGAAATACCTGGTAGAAGGGGTGGGCTAGGCGGCGCGCGCCTGTTTGAGGGCCTTCTTGAGGTCCTTGCCGTGCAGTCCGGCGGCCTCGGCCTTCTTCATCCGCATGATGACGACCGGGCACTTGAGGCAGCGCGTCTTCTTGCGACAACACTTCTTCTTCGGTTTGAGGCCCGAGACCTTCTTCGCCTTGACCTTGCCCATGTTGGTCAGCCTAACCTAACTAGTGGCTGAAGCGTAGGAAACGGCAGCCGGGCGGTAGTGTGTGTGTTCGGCCGCGACGCCCGGTGGAATCCATTCTCCATCTGTTCTCAGGTGTCGGCACCCATACCTATCAGCAGGAGGATTCAGCGTGTCGTCTGCACGCGATTTTCGCAACGTCGCCATCGTGGCGCACGTGGACCACGGCAAGACGACACTGGTCGACGCCATGCTCCGTCAGTCCGGCGCCTTCGCCGAACGGGCCGAACCGGTGGACCGCGTCATGGACTCCGGTGACCTCGAGCGCGAGAAGGGCATCACCATTCTCGCCAAGAACACCGCGGTGCACCGCCACCACCCCGACGGCTCGGTGACCGTCATCAACGTCATCGACACCCCCGGCCACGCCGACTTCGGCGGCGAGGTCGAGCGCGGCCTGTCCATGGTCGACGGTGTCGTGCTGCTGGTCGACGCGTCCGAGGGCCCGCTGCCGCAGACCCGCTTCGTGCTGCGCAAGGCGCTGGCCGCCTCGCTGCCGGTGATCCTGGTGGTCAACAAGACCGACCGCCCCGACGCCCGCATCGCCGAGGTCGTCGAGGAGAGCCACGACCTGCTGCTGGATCTGGCCTCCGATCTGGACGACGAGGCCGCCGAGGCCGCCGAGCTCGCGCTCGACCTGCCGGTGCTCTACGCCTCCGGCCGTGAGGGCAAGGCCTCCACCGAGCAGCCGGAGAACGGCAACGCCCCCGACGCCCCCAACCTGGACGCGCTGTTCGACGTGCTGCTGAAGTACGTCCCCGCGCCCAAGGGCGACGCGGCGGCCCCGTTGCAGGCGCACGTCACCAACCTCGACGCCTCGCCCTTCCTCGGCCGCCTCGCGCTGGTGCGCATCCACAACGGGACCCTGCGCAAGGGCCAGAACGTGGCGTGGATGAGCGCCGATGGCGTCAAGACCGTCAAGATCACCGAGCTGCTGGCCACCGTCGGCGTCGAGCGCAACCCGGCCGAGGAGGCCGTGGCCGGCGACATCGTCGCGGTCGCGGGCATCCCCGACATCATGATCGGCGACACCCTGGCCGACCCGGAGGAACCGGTCGCGCTGCCGCGCATCACCGTCGACGAGCCCGCCATCTCGGTCACCATCGGCATCAACACCTCCCCGCTGGCCGGCCGCAACGGCGGCACCAAGCTGACCGCCCGCATGGTCAAGGCCCGCCTCGATCAGGAGCTGATCGGCAACGTCTCGCTGCGCGTGCTCAACACCGAGCGCCCCGACACCTGGGAGGTGCAGGGCCGAGGCGAGCTGGCGCTGGCCATCCTGGTGGAGACCATGCGCCGCGAGGGCTTCGAACTGACCGTCGGCAAGCCGCAGGTGGTCACCAGGACCGTGGACGGCAAGGTGCACGAGCCGTTCGAGGAACTGACCATCGACGTGCCCGAGGAGCACCTCGGCGCGGTCACCCAGCTGCTGGCCGCCCGCAAGGGCAAGATGGTGCAGATGTCCAACCAGGGACACGGCTGGGTGCGCATGGAGTTCATCGTGCCCTCGCGCGGCCTGATCGGCTTCCGCACCGACTTCCTCACCGAGACCCGTGGCACCGGCATCGCCAACGCCGTCTCGCACGGCTACGCCCCCTGGGCGGGTGAGATCCGCTCCCGGCACACCGGCTCGCTGGTGTCCGACCGCGGGGGCAGCGTCACCGCCTACGCCATGCTGCAGCTGGCCGACCGCGGCACCTTCTTCGTCGAGCCGGGCGCGGACACCTACGAGGGCATGGTCGTCGGCATCAACCCGCGCGCGGAGGACCTCGACATCAATGTCACCCGCGAGAAGAAGCTGACCAACATGCGCAGCTCCACCGGCGACGTGCTGGAGACCCTGGCGCGGCCGCTGGTGCTCGACCTGGAGGGCGCGCTCGAGTTCTGCGCCGCCGACGAGTGCGTCGAGGTCGGCCCCGACGTGGTGCGGGTGCGCAAGGTCGTGCTCAACGCCAACGAGCGGGCCCGCGAGCTGTCGCGGCGGAAGGCACGGGACCGGGCCGCGCTGTAGAGTGCCCAGCGTGATTCCGGGGGCTCGACGGCGCGCGGCGAGGCGCGCCATCCAGATGCTGGCCGCGCTGTCGGTGGCGGTGCTCGCCGGATGCACCGCCAATCCGCCGCCGCCGATCGAGAGCACGGACTCTCCGAAGACCTCCGAGGAGAAGCCGACCAAGAACACCGTCGTGGTGGCGATCGACGACATCGGGATCGGATTCAACCCGCACCTGCGGTCCGACCAGTCGCCCGCCGCCTCGGCGGTGGCCTCGATGGTGCTGCCGAGCCCGTTCCGGCCGGTGCCCGATCCGGCGAACCCGGGCGCCACCCTGTGGGTGCCCGACACCGCGCTGATCACCTCCGCCGAGGTCAGCTCGCAGGAGCCGTTCACCATCACCTACACGCTGCGCAACCAGGCCAACTGGTCCGACGGCGCGCCGATCGCGGCCGAGGACTTCGTCTTCCTGTGGCAGCAGATGATCACCCAGCCCGGCGTGGTCGACCCGGCCGCCTACCGGCTGATCTCCGATGTCAGCTCCTCCGGCGGCGGCAAGACGGTGCACGTGGTGCTCGACCGGCCCTACCCGGCCTGGCCCGAGCTGTTCGCCAATCTGCTGCCCTCGCATCTGATCAAGGACCAGCCGGGCGGGTTCGCCAACGGGCTGCGCGAGGGGATCGCCGTGTCCGGCGGCAACTTCGCCATCAAGTCGGTGGACCAGGGCCGTGACGAGATCCTGCTCGAACGCAACGACCGCTACTGGGGCACCCCCGCCGCGCCCGACCAGATCCTGTTGCGCCGCGGCGGCACGCCTGCGCAGCTGGCCGACTCGCTGCGCACCGGCGACGCGCAGATGGCGCTGGTACACGGCGGCGTGGCCACTCAGGCCCAGCTCGGGGCGATCGCCTCGGTGCGCACCGCGATCATGCCGCAGTCGCGCACCCTGCGCCTGGTCCTCAACGGGCGCAGCCCCGACCTGCGGGACGAGCGGGTGCGCCGCGGCCTGCTCGCGTTGCTCGACCCGGCCCTGCTGGCCACCGTCGGCGCGCAGACCGGCGGCTGGGTGGAGCCGGTGCGGGCGCAGATCCTCTCGCCGTCGGACCCCGGCTACGTGCCGACCGACCCGCCACGGCCCTCGGCCGAGGAGGCGTTCGCGCTGTTGGCCGAGGCCGGTTTCGCCCGCGAGCCGGAGACCCCGCAGCAGGTCTCGCCGACCTCGCCCGCCCCGCAACCGCGTTCGCTGGCCCGCGACGGCCGCAAGCTCGCGGTGCGCATCGGCGCGGTGGCCGACGACGCGACCGCCCAGGCCGTCGCGCACACCGCCGCCGACCAGCTGCGCAGCGCGGGCATCGACGCCACCGTGCTGGCGCTGCCCGCCGACCAGCTCTACGGCAAGGAACTCGTCGACGGCGGAGTCGACGCCATCGTCGGCTGGGAGGTCGCGGGCGGCGACCCAGCCAATGTGCTCGCCTCCCGCTACGGCTGCCCGCCGGGCGCCGAACCCGCCGCCGACGAGGAGACCGAGACCGCGCTGGAGGCGGCCCGGCGCGCGCCCGCCCATATGTGCGGGCGCTGTGATAC
>NZ_JARWRU010000279.1 GCF_029867845.1 Nocardia farcinica
GGTCGTTCCGGCGATACGATTAAGGTCGATTCATCTCATCTTCTCTTGCCGTTGTAAGATGTTAGTTGTTATTCTGGTCTATGTTCAGCCCGTCGACGGTGCGGGCCACCCGGCCCGCAGCGGACGGTCCCAGAAGGAGAACGTGGTATGACCACTGGTGCAGAGGCGATCGCCGAGCCGATCCGCTCGCGGCGCAATCACTGGAACAACCAGCTCGCTACGCATGCGATCATGCGACCCGACGGCGTGGCGCTCCGGTTCAAAGGCGTCGACACCACGTGGAAGCAGCTGCACGAGCGCTCGGAGAAGTTCGCCGACGCGCTGGCCCGCCGCGGCGTCGGCTTCGGCGACCGGGTGCTGATCCTCGCGCTCAACTACCCCGAGTACATCGAGGCCGTCTTCGGCATCAACGCCCTCGGCGCGATCGCGGTGCCGGTGAACTTCCGCCTCACCCCGCCCGAGGTCGCCTACATCGTCAGCGACAGCGGCGCGAAGGCGATCATCTCCGACACCCTGTTGCAGCCGCTGGCCGCCGCCGTCCGCAAGGACGCCCCGGCGCTGGAGACCCACATCGTCATCGGCGGCAAGAGCGAGGACGGCGTGCTCGGCTACGACGACGCCATCGCCGAGGAGGGCGAGCCGCACGCGCCGCTCGACATCCCCGAGGACACCCCCGCCCTGATCATGTACACCTCGGGCACCACCGGCAGCCCGAAGGGCGCGGTGCTCACCCACATCAACATGAACGCCCAGGCGCTGACCTGCATCCGCGCCATGGAGCTGACCCCCGACTCGATCGCGTTCTGCACCTCGCCGCTGTTCCACATCGCGGGCCTGGGCAGCCTCGCGCCCTACTTCCTGCTCGGCGCCAAGACCGTGCTGCACCCGCTCGGCGCGTTCAACCCGACCGAATTCCTCGACGCCGTGGAGGCCGAGCAGGCCACCACCGCCTTCTGCGTGCCCGCACAGTGGCAGCTCATCTGCGCCGATCCGACCCTGAAGGACCGCAAGCTGGCGCTGAAGATGCTCAGCTGGGGCGCCGCCCCCGCCTCGGACACGGTGCTGCGCGCGATGGCCGAGGCCTTCCCGGACGCCCAGAACGTCGCCGTCTTCGGCCAGACCGAGATGTCGCCGATCACCTGCGTGCTCGAGGGCAAGGACGCGCTGCGCAAGCTCGGCTCGGTCGGCAAGCCGATCCCGACCATCCAGGCCCGCATCGTCGACGACGAGATGAACGACGTCGCCCCCGGCGAGGTCGGCGAGATCGTCTACCGCGGCCCGACTCTCATGCAGGGCTACTGGAACAAGCCGGAAGCCACCGCGGATGCCTTCTACGGCGGCTGGTTCCACTCCGGTGACCTGGTGCGCGCCGACGAAGAGGGCTTCATCTACGTCGTGGACCGCAAGAAGGACATGATCATCTCCGGCGGCGAGAACATCTACTGCGCCGAGGTGGAGAACGTGCTCTTCAGCCACCCGAAGATCCGCGAGGCCGCCGTGATCGGCCGCTCGCACGACAAGTGGGGCGAGGTGCCGGTCGCCATCGTCGCGCTCAACGATCCGGAGGGCGAGCTGACCCTCGAGGAGCTCGAGCCGTTCCTGAACGAGAACCTGGCCCGCTACAAGCAGCCCAAGGATCTCGTCGTGGTGGCCGAGCTGCCCCGCAACGCGGGCGGCAAGGTCGTGAAGCCGCAACTGCGCAAGGATTACGCGTCCTGATGACCTGAGCAGCGCTCATCGCAGCGCTCGCTCGTCCTGCTGATCCGTGAACTGGGACACGGATCGGCGAAATCGGCGCGGGCGGTCGAGGTCTACTCCTGAAGACCTCGAGCGTCCGCGCCGTCGCCGTTTCCGGAACTCGCGCCTTCGCCGCGTTCGCCGAGGTGCCGCCGTCCTCCCGTGCGCCGTAGTCGCCAATCTATCGACCGCGATCTATCCCCCGCTCCCGGTCGCGTTCGATCTCCCGAGCCCGTCCCTGCCGCACCGCCGCGCGATGGATCGAAGCCTGCCGCGCTGCCTCGGAGGCCGGTTCGGGGCTGCTGATCTCCAGCACCTCACGCATCAGGACCTGATCGACCGACAATCCCCGGTCGACGTCGCGCACCATCCGTGCCAGCCGCCGTTCCGGCGCATCGTGTTCGACCTCGACGGCCGGACCTTCTGAGCGCTGGTAGCTGTGGGTCTTACCAGGCGAATGGTATTCGCCTTCCCTGCCGTCACGGACGGCGCGGAATCGTTCCAGGTCCAAGCCGGCGATCTTCTCCGGCGTGAGCCGCAACCGGTCGGCTTGCCGACGGGCCTGCTCGACCGCGATCTCCCGCTCCAACCCTTCCCGCCCCTGATAACGCTGCTCGACAGACCGCACGTGCTCGACACTCAACTGCTGCACGCGCGCGTTGTGCTGATCGGCGATCTCCCGCCAATGCCCTTGCTCGACTTCACGTCCGATCTTCTCGAGACCGTGAACCACGTCCTGGCGCTGCTTCTCGCGTTCCTCTTCCCGCATCTGCTCGACTGTGCGCATCCGGTCCTCGCTCAACCGCAACCCCAGCGATTGCAGGAGATGGCGTTCGTTCCTGCGCTCGGCTTCCCGGAGGTTGTCCAGCCGCTTCGACAACCGCTCATGCTGCTTCTGTAGCGTTTCCGCGGCCAGTGGCTTTCCCGCCTCGGCACCCTCGGCGATCTCCCGCAGCTGCTGGTGCACCTGTTCCCGGTGACGCTCACGCTGATCGGCGAGCGACTTGCCTGTCTCGAGTGCCTTCGTGAACGCTTTCACCCGCCCGGGGTCCTTGCGTTCGCGAACCTGCTCCCGCGCCTGCTGGCCGATCCCCGGCAGCTCGAGTTGTTGACCGCGTTCCAGTTGCCGACCCAGCGCCCACACCTCGCGGGCGTCCGCTCGGGGCACGATCTGATGGGTGAACTTGTCCGGAAAGTCCCGCTGTAGCCTGGCGATCAATGCCTGCGCCTTCGGCGAGATACGTTCACCGGCGACCGAGCGCAGGAGAAGATGTTCGACCTTGCCGTCCCGGATCAACTCGTAGTCGCGGCGCAATTGCTCTTCGTCCTTACGTCCACCGACCTTGCCGGATTTATCTTCGATGGCTCGGACAGGGCCGTTTTCGACGTCACCTCGCTGCTTGTCGTAGCGGCGATTTTGATTGCGAGTTGTTAATTCGTGCTTTCGTGACGGCTTGAGATACCCATTTTGCCGATCACGGTAGTAGCGGTCGGTGCCGTTTTCCCAGATTCGGCCGCGCGCATTGTTGTCAAATGCTTCGCGATCTCTGTCATACCCGTCACGAGGCACGACTGACCCGCCCCCATTGTGCTGATTCTGACAGTTGCGGCGAATTTATTTTTCGCGCGTCACCTGGCCGAGTTGGCGATTCTGTCGTATTCTTCCCGCATCTCGTCGGCCAGCAGTGAGAATCCGTCCCCGTATTCGGAATGGTCCGCGACACCTTCTATCAGCGCCCAAGCCGTGACCTCCTCGTCCTCGTCCTCGTCTACGGGCCAACGGAGTGCGGGATTCACGCTGTCGTAGAAGGAGTGCTCCCGGCCGCGCCATTCGAAGTCGAACCATTGTGCCCGCGCGAATTTGATATAGCATTCACCGACAAAGCAGATGAACTCGTCCGCGATGTCCGCGTTCTCCGGTTTCATGGCTGTCTCCAGGTCCGGAAACAGTTCGGTCACCATGGCGTCGAGCCTCTTCACTTCTGGCGAACCAGCAGGCCACGGCGTGGCCGGTATGTGGGCGATACCCGCACGGTCCATGAACTTCCGCGCCTGGGCTTTCCGGCGCTCGGGGTCGACCCAATCGCCCCAGGCGGTCCGCTGAACTTCGAAATCCAAGCCCAATTGCTCGTCGGTCCCCACGATTCCCCTTTCTGTCGGTCGCTGCTGGTTGTCGCATATCCCAGGACGTAGCCTCGGCTGCTGTAACCCCAACTATGCCCGCGACTGATTTGCAGCCGGTTGGCCGGAAACTTCGTCCATGAGCATCCGCAGTGTCAACGAATGTTTCTCCGGCGGCAGAGCATCGAGCGCCGCACGGGCGTACGCGATACCGCCCTCCCGGTCTCCGGTGCGAACGAGCATCAACCCACGGTGCATCTCGAGGTGCGTCGCGAAACGCGGCATCGTCACTGGCAGGAGCCGCCGTGCCTCGTCCTGTGCCGCCACCGCGGTCGCCTCGTCGCCGATACGAGCCGATAGGAGTGATCGGAAAACCCCGAGCCGCCAGTACGGCACCGCGTAGTCGGAGGCTTCATCGTCGCCTGAGCCGACGTGATCGAACAGCCGGCGCCCCTCGGTATCCAGCGCTCGAGCCGTGTCGACGTCCCCACCGAGTGCTGCCGCATGAGCCTTGCCGTAGATGGCATTCAGACGGCCCAGAGACGGGCGATCGTCCAGGGCCAGAGCCTGCTCGGCGAACATGTTCGCGACCGGCAGCGAGGCCCCTTCGTACCCGAGTGCGATGGCGGCTCGACCACGCACCCACACGCGGGTGTCGATATCGCCTGACCGGTCGGCCGACTCGGCTGCCATTCGATACCACGACACCGCCTTGGACCCGTCCGAGCCTGGGAACGTCTTCGCATACAGCGTCATCAGGCGCGATGCGTGCGCCCACATGCGCGGTGTATCACATTGCTGTTGGATCACCGCGAGGTCGATGGTGAGTCGCCTCTGAATCTCGGCCGCGCCGAGCGTCATGTAATCCGATCCATATGCAGTGAGCATCGAGTCCCAGGCATCAACACTCGGGCCTGCCCCACCCAATCTCGCCGAGAACCCCTCGGCGAGCAGGTCTGAGGCCACGCCCGGAGCAACAGTGGTGGCAGCGAAGGTGGACAGAAACTGACGACGGTTCAACTCGTACTCCAGGACAGCTAGGGGGACATCGAGAACGGCTGCCAGGTGCCGCATCCAAAATGGAGAAGGCTCGGTTCTGCACGACTCCCACCGTCGGGAGATGTACTCGCGGCTGATCGGGACTCCTGAATGCTCCGTCAGCGCATCGGCAAGGCGACCCTGAGACCAGCCGCGCGCCTGCCGCAGATCACGAATGAGCTTGCCCGTGTGCATGAACCCATCATGCACCTCCGGCTCCGAATAGTGCTGCGCGCCACTAGAGATGCCACTACTCACAATCATCACAGAGCAGAACCATTGACATCGGAGGAGAGGTGCCGCTCCCGCCGAAATCAGGTCTCTCGAGACGCTCGCTGTGTAGTTCATCCTAGTGGCCGTCAGACGGCTGACCGCACACGAGGAGCGCCTTTTCGGACTCGGGTCGACGGGCATCGCTCTATCCGCCGAGTTCGACTTCACCCGACCACGAGGGGGTCGAGATGCAAATCAACGATGCATGGATAGTCCTGACCGTAGCGCCGTTGTCGCCGCTGCTTGTCCTCGTTCCGTTCTTTCTCAGATTTCGATCCCACCGGAAACTGCGCTCAGTTGCCCAGCCGATCATCCGAAGTCACCCGGCGCACGCAACACCATTCCGCCCCTACCGACTGGGCGTTGCTCGGATGGTGGCGATCGAGCATGCCGACTGCCTGAGCAGCCAATGCGGCGCAAAGGCATCCGCGGCGAGTGTACTCATCGCGGCAGGACTCATCTGAGCAGCGGTGCGATGTAGACATAATCCACGAATAGGGCTGTGAGCCAGCCTGTCTCGGCAACGTAGCTGCGCTGCGGCATCACATGTAGATGGCCGAGGCTGTTCACTCTGACCTTGATCCGTGGTTGATGATCTTCGCGTAGGCCGGGCTGCTATACGCGGAGACGTCCTGGCCAGGGGGTTTAACAATCTGTGCGCCAACAGATTTCACGCGCGTGAATGCCCCAGACGGGCCGCGTTCCCTCACGACGCACAGCGTCGCCAATCTATTCGATTCGGGAGCACTTCCTTGCTTGCAACACCATCCGGCTTCACTCGCCCTCCTCGTTGCCCTGCCGGTCGCGGTTCGCCGCTGGATGCCGACAACGAGTTCCGTATTCCGCTCTACACCGCCGACTTCGCAGCCGACCCGCACACCGCATACGCCCAGATGCGGGAGCGGTTCGGATCACTGGCTCCGGTGTGGCTGGCACCGGGCGTTCCGGCCACGTTGGTGGTCGGTTACTGGACCGCGCTGCGGATTCTCAACGATCCCGAGCATTTCCCGGCCGATCCGGGCATCTGGCAGCGCAACATTCCGTTGGAGTGTCCGGTGTTGCCGATGATGGAGAAGCGGCCGAATGCGTTGCGCAGCACCGGTGTCGAGCATGCCCGCTACCGGTCCGCGACCGTCGATGCTCTCGAACGGGTGGACTTGGTCGGTCTGCACGCGGTGGTCGAGGCCAGCGCCGTGAGGTTGATCAACGGGTTTTGCTCCCAGGGGCGGGCGGACCTGCTCGCGGATTACGCGTTCCCGCTGGTGTTCGAAGTGATCAGCGAACTCATCGGTTGCGACCCCGATATCAGCGAGCGGATCGCGACGGGGATGGCGATGATGTTCGACACCACCGCTGATGCCGTCGAGGGCAACCAGGTCGCGGTGGGGGCGTTGGCTGAGCTGGTCGTCCGCAAGCGTGTCCGGCCGGGCAGGGACATCACCTCCTGGCTGCTCGCTCACCCCGCCGGCCTGGATGACGCGGAGTCGGTGCATCAGCTGTTCACCCTGTATGCGGCGGCGAGTGAACCGCTGACCAATCTCATCGTCAACACCGTGTCGCTGATGACGACCCACCCTGACTTCGGGGGCCGGGTCGTCGGGGGAGCGGTCTCGACCCGTGACGCGCTCACGCATGTGTTGTTCCGTGATCCGCCGTTGGCGAATTTCTGTATGTCCTATCCCCGCCAACCGCAGCTGATCGACGACAAGGTGTGGGTGCCTGCGCATCAGCCGATCGTGATCAGCCTGGCCGCCTGTAACAACGACCCGGCCGTGGTGGGCGGCAATATCTACGGCAACGAATCCCACCTCGGCCTCGGCGCCGGTCCGCATCGTTGCCCTGCTCGCGGACCTGCGGAGTTGATCGCCGGGGATGCGATCGATCAGCTGCTCGATGCTCTGCCCGAGATCGAGTTGGCGGTCCCCGCCGAGCGTTTGAGGTGGCGGCCTGGACCGTTCCACCGGTCCTTGGAAGCGCTGCCCGTGACTTTCACTCCCGTTCCCGCACTGTCCATTCCAGCCGCTCGCTAGAACGATAGGTATCCCGCGATGACCGATCTGCAACCCGCCCCCGCTTCCATCCCTGCCGCTGGTTCTGCTGCGGTGGTGCTGGATATCACCGGTGCCGATATCCCCGGCGAAGCCATCGCCCTCCGCGAGCGAGGTCCGCTGGTGCGCGTGATGCTGCCCGGCGACATCCCGGCGTGGGCGGTCACCGATCCCGAAGTACTGAAAGAACTCTTCACTGATTGGCGGGTCTCCAAGGACGCCCACCAGCACTGGCCGAAGTTCCGGTCCGGGCAGGTGCCTTCGGATTGGCCGTTGATCACCTGGGTGTCGGTGCGCAACATGTTCACCGCCTACGGGAAAGATCATCAACGCCTGCGTAAGCTCATCGGCCCGGCCTTCACTCCGCGCCGGGTCACCGCCCTGCGTCCCCAGATCACGATGATCGTGCGCCGGCTGCTCGACGACCTCGCCGCCCGCCCCGACCACACGGTGATCGACCTGCGCGAGGACTACGCGACCCAGGTCCCGTTGCGGGTCATCACCGCCCTGATGGGGGTCCCGGACGATCTCCAGGCACGGTTGCGGGTGTGTGTGGACGAGATCTTCTCCACCACCCCGCACCGCGACCCGTACGACACGTTCACCGAACTCGTCGCCACCCTGACCACGCTGGTAGCGCGTCGCCGGGCCGAACCAGGGGAGGACATGACCAGCTTGCTCATCGGCCACCGTGACGAACAAGCCGATCGACTCACCGAGGAAGAACTCGTCCACACCCTGTTGCTGGTGATCAGCGCAGGATACGAAACCACCGTCAACCTCATCGACCAGGCCGTTTATCAGGTGTTGACCCGGCCCGGACTGCTGGGGCAGTTGCGGACCGGCAGCGTCTCGTGGTCGCAGTTGATCGAGGAAACCTTGAGGTATGCGCCGCCGGTGGCGAATCTGCCCTTGCGGTACGCGATCGTCGATATCGACATCGCCGATGTTCAGATCAAGGCCGGTGAAGCGATCATCGCCACGATCGCCGCCGCCAACCGCAGCCCTGATCGGCACGATCCCAACCCCGACCAGTTCGACCCGGCTCGCCTCGACAAGGAACACCTGTCGTTCGGATACGGGCCGCATCACTGCCTGGGCGCGGCCCTGGCCCGCCTCGAAGCGACCGAAGCCCTGCCCGCGCTGTTCGGGCGCTTCCCCGAACTCACCCTCGCCGTCGCCGACGGCGAACTGAAACCGTTGCCGAGCTTCATCTCCCACGGCCACCGGACCCTGCCCGTCTACCTGGACCGGCCCCACGGCATCGAAGGGGGATGCCGTGGGGCCTGACATCGCCACCCGGATATCGCCGCCCACCAGTGAGGTGGTCCCGATCGGCCGTGCTCCCAGCCTCCGCGCCACGGCGGCCACCGGTGAGCGCCGTCATGACAACCCGCACTGGCCGGTACGTTCCCCCGCCGACGCCGCGAACGCGCTCCTACTCCACGGCGAGTGTCCCTGGCACTGCTCGACCCGTCTGGCCGCCGTGCTTGTCAGCCGCGACGACTACCAGTACTTCCGCGACCGCGACCGGATCGTGAGGTGAGAGGGTGGACACCATCGCTCTCGGGCTGCTGAACCACACCGTCAGTACCTCACCTGACACCGACCGCCACACCCTCGTCGAACTCGCCGCCGCACACGGTTACACCATCACCCATGTCCTCGACATCGACGAGAACACCTTCATGCCCACCACGCTCATCATCGACAGCGCCCACAAGATCCGTGCGGCCACGATCCTGGCCCCGAGCTTGGAACACTTCGGGGCAGCGACCAAAGCGCTCGCCCTGGCCGCGACGCTGGTCGTGCCCCGAGCCGTCATTCCCCGTGTTCGCGGCTGGAACCCTAATCCCTGACCGAGCGCCGCGAGCTCGCACTGACAGAAGCGAACCCGTCATGCACCTGCCCCGTACCCTCGCCCGTGCTCTGACCGCCGCGACCTTGCTGGCGATCACCGCCGCCATCTGGACATGGTGGCCTGACCCACCAACCTCCCGGAGGCCGACCGTGGTCGAATACTCCACCACACCCGACCAATGCCTTGGCCAGCTGTCAGGATCCATCTGTCTGGCCGCCGTTCCAGCGCCTGCAGCGAATGACCTGGTGTGGATTGAGCGTCATGCGCTGGCATTCTAGGCTGCTGCGCTTCCTCTCGGTCGGGCTCCAAAATTTGTGCAATGGGTTTCGGGTCGCACGATCGGTTGTGCGGAAGTGCGCTGGGACAGGCGGGTCAAGCAGCACCGGGCTTCAGATCATGTCGCGCTGGGTCATCCAGCGCATCAGGAACCAGCCGCAGAAGACCGGCAGCCAGCAGGTCATGACGCGGTAGAGCAGCACGGACGGCACCGCGATGCTCGCCGGCAGCCCGAATGCCGCCAGGCCGCCGATCAGTGCCGCCTCGACCGCGCCCACGCCGCCCGGGGTCGGTGCCGCCGAGGCCAGCGTGCCGCCGATCATCGTCACGATGGTCACCGTGACGAAGGTGGTTCCGCCGCCGAATGCCTGCACGCTGGCCCACAGCGCCCCGGCCATGCCCAGCGTGATGGCAGCCGAGCCGCCGAGGATGATGGCGAAGCGCTTCGGGTCGCGGGCGAGCTGGCCGAGTTCGCCCAGTACCTCCTGCAATTGGGGCCGCACGGAGGTGTTGAGCCAGCGGCGCAGGGTCGGCACGAACATGAAGGTGCCGATGATGCCGACGCCGACGCCCGCGGCCAGGTAGATGATGGTCGGATCGGGCACGAAGCGGGACAGGTCCGCCGAGGTGCCCGCGACGATGCTGAACAGCACGAGCAGGCTCAGGTGCGTGAGCACCTGGACGGCCTGCTGCAGCGCGACCGCGGCCGTCGCGCGCACCGCGCCGAGCCCGCCCTTCTGCAGGAAGCGCACGCTCAGCGCGAGGCCGCCCACCCGCGCGGGCGTGGTGGTGGCGGCGAAGGTGTTGGCCACCTGCATGATGATCAGGTCGCGCAGCCGCACCATCCGGGAGGCGCACGCCCACAGCGCGGCCGCCGCGCCGATGTAGGTCAGCGAGGACACCCCGAGCCCGAGCAGCGCCCACCACCAGTTGGCGGTGCGCAGCTGGCTGAAGAAGGTCGGCACCTGGCTGATGAACGGGTAGGCCACGTAGACGAGGCCGATCAGCAGCACCAGCTGGATGATCTGGTTACGGGAGAACCGGGTGATCTGGTCGGCTTCGATCTTGTCCTGGCCGGTCTGTCTGCGCACCTCCTCGTGCGCCTCGGAGACCCGGTCGCCCCATTTCGGGATGGCCGCGCGCAGCCCCGCGGGCATGGCGGACTTGGTGAGCCTGCGCGAGGAGTCGAGGACGGCCTGCTCGCCGAGGGTCTCGATGGCCGCGCGGACGGCGGCCTGCTTGCCGTGGGTGGCGGTGGTCGACACCAGCAGCTGGGCGATGTCGGTCTGGAGCTGGGTGTCGCTCGCGCCGAACTCGGCGCTGCCGAAACCGGTGAACAGCACCCGGTCGCCGTCGATGCGCACGTCCTCGGGGCGCAGATCGCCGTGCGCGATGCGGCCTTCGTGCAGAGCCGCCAGCGCGCGCCAGATCAGCGGCAGCTGGTCCTCGCTCGCCGCGTGCAGCGGCTGCCCGGCCGCGACCGTGTGCGCGTAGAGCACCCAGCCGCGATCCAGGGCGGTCACCAGCACCACGTCGGTGCCCGCCAGGCCGAGCCTGCCCGCCGCGACGGCCAGCAGCGCACGATGTTCCACGGCGCGCTCCAGCGAACCGTGCAGGGAGGCGGTCTCACTGGAACGGAAGGTCAGCCAGCGCCACATGGCCCGCAACGTGCCGTGGCTGCGCTGGTTCTTGCCGTACAGCTCGACCACGAGTTCGTCCTCGTGGCCCGCCACGGTGGCCGCGAGCACCAGCGGCCCCGAGCCCGCCGGGCGGCGCACGATGAACCCGGTGATCCGGTGGCCGCCGCGTTCGAGCACCCGCACCGCCGCGTCCAGCGGCACCTCCAGCGCCGGTGTGCCGACCACCCAGACGATCACCGCGCCGACCAGCCAGCCCACGGCGAGGCCGAACATGGCACGCGCGGGCACCACGGTGCTGACCACGAGGTGCATCGGTGCGAACGCCAGCAGCAGGAACCACCACCAGCGCCGCGGCCTGGTCGGCAGCCAGGGGCTCGACACGGTGAGCACCGCCGCCAGCAGCGCGATCCAGCGCGGGTCGTCGAGGAACTGGCTCAGGAAGGTGTCGAGCCGGTCGGGCACCTGTAGATGCCATTTCGGCGCCGACAGGCCGTTGCCGGTGATGGACAGCAGCAGCACCGCCAGCAGGCCCGCCGCCGCGTACCCGGCCAGCAGCTTCCACTGCCTGCCGATGACCAGTTCGATGAGAATGGCGAACGGCAGGATCAGGATGGCGATGCCGTAGATGAGGTAGACCAGGTTCGACTGGTCGGGGGTGAGGAAGCCGACGATGTCGGACACCGAGCGCTCCAGCGCCAGCCACTCCGGCCTGGTGATGACCGAACCCGCGATCACGACCGCCAGGCCGAGCGACGCCAGCATGACCCGGACGATGTCGGTCGTCCGCCGGGTCAGCGGCTGTAACAGGCTCCCGGTGACCGGGATCTCCCGCCCGTCGAGTCGCATCGTCTATCGGTACTTTCGGATCGGTTGGCGCTGGTCGGAGCAGCCCCTAGCGCACGCTCGGTGAGTATGCAGCAGGCGGCCGCGGCCGCCCGGCACCAACACGCCGCGGGCGGGCCGGGCCGAGGGGCGGGGGGCGGGGCCCACGGCCGGTGCCGTGACCGGCCGTTGATCACCCTGCCAGAACCGGGCGCGAACCGGTACGCCCACCCCACCGGCCCCGTCATCAGCCCGCCGTGTCGGCGGCGACCCCGAACACCCGCCCGGTCATCTCGCCCGCGTCGAGTTCGGCGACCGCGCGCACCACCTGCTCCACCGGCAGCCGCTCAGGGAACCGGTCGGGCGCGAGCGCGTTGGCCCGCACCCCGAACGCGCTGTACTCGACGGCCAGATGCTTGGTGAGCTGATCGAGCGCGGCCATCGCCGCCCCGTGCGCGGCCTGCCCGGCGGCCACGGTCGAGCCGGTCAGGGCGGAGACGTTGACGATATTGCGATTGCGCGCCCGGTTGGTTCTCGGGTCGTGCAGCCAGCAACGCTGCGCCAGCCGGGCCGCCAGCCGCAGCGGCGCGGCGACCGCAGTGGCGCAACGGGCCAGGAAATCCGCCAGCGTCGCGTCGGCGTCGAGCAGCGAGACCGTGGTGTCCGGCCGCGGCGTGGCGGCGTTGACGAGCAGGTCCACCCCGCCGAACCGGGCCAGCGCCAGGTCGGCGATCCGCTCGGGCTCGCCCTCGGCGGTCAGGTCGGCGCGCAGCACGTACACCGGGTAGGTGTTCTCCGGCAGCGCGGTGCGCGGGGCGAACGGGTCGACGAACCATTCCAGCTGCGAGACCACGGCGGGTGTCTGCTCGCCGCACACCGCCACGATGTCGTAGTCGGTGCGCATGGCCTGGCAGAACAGTTCGCCGAACGAGCTGTCGGCTCCGGTCAGCAGGCAGACCCGCCGGTCACCCTCGGCCATGTGTGTCTCCTTCGGTCCGGTGCTGCGGGTGGGGATCGGGGTCGTGCAGATACATCAGCACGCTGTCGCGCGCGTGGCGGTCGCCGCCGAGGTGGCGGTGCCTGGTGTGCGGGGCGGTGGCGAACAGCACCAGCGAATTGCCCAGCGGCGGAACGAGAGCGGGCGCGGCGTCCCCGGCCACCGGATACAGCGCGGTCTCGCCGCCGTCGCCTGCCCGCCACTCGGCCGGGCCGAGGTGGAAGAGCAGGGCCAGCGCCCCCGCCGCGCCGGTCGGTTCGTGCCTGGTCTCACCCGCCTGCCCGCCCACCGGGTGGTGGCGCAGGGTACCGGTGACCGCGCCTGCGCCCCCGCCGGGCAGCACCGCCTCGGCCAGCCCGGCGATCAGGTCGTGCCACTCCCGGGAGGTGAACAGCGCCAGCGGTCCGTCCCGCAACTCCCACAGCGAGATCGCTGTGTGCTCCCGGCCCGCTGTGGCTCCCGGCGACGCGGTGTCCCCGGTGCCGCCCGTCGTCCGCACCCGCGCGACCTCGGCCCGCAGGCGGCCGTAGAACTCCTCGGTGAACACCTCGCGCGCGTAGACGTGCGGGAACGGCTCGGTGCGGCGGATCCAGCGTCGGTGCGCGAACAACCGGACGAACCAGGCAGGCGCGGGACGCGCCGTTTCCCCAGGCAAGACGACTCCCTCCCGATCGACCGCCTCCGATCCTATGGGGACGCGTGATCCGTCCGGGCGACCCGGCGGTCCCGGCGAACCAGCAGGCCCGATCCGGCGCGGCGCCGGACGCGGCCCGGATGCGAGGATCGGGCCGTGGTCGAGGATCTGCGCGTGTGCTTTGTCGGGAACTCCTTCGTCGCCGGGGTCGGCGATCCGCACCGGCTCGGCTGGGCCGGACGCCTGGCCGCCGCCGCACCGCCCCGGCCACCGTTGACGGTCTACAACCTGGGCGTCCGTGGTCGGACCGCGCCGGAGATCCGGGACCGGCTCGCCGTCGAATGCGCACCGCGCCTGCCCGATCAGGCGACCGGGGCGGTGGTGCTGTCCTTCGGCGCCAACGACACCGCCCAGGCCGGGGAGCGCCCGCGCGTCGCGCCCGCGGAGTCCGCGGCCGCGCTCTCGGCGATCCTCGACGAGGTGGCCGCCCGCGGCTGGACCGCGCTGATGATCGGCCCGCCGCCGGTGGACGATGCCGGGCACACCGCGCGCATCCGCGCGCTCGACGCCGAGTACGCCCGGCGGTGCGCGGCGGCCGAGGTCACGTACGTGCCGGTGGCGGCCGCGCTGTGCCGGAACGAGGTGTGGATGCGCGAGGTCGCCGAGGGGGACGGGGCACATCCGGGCGCGGCCGGGTACGAAACGCTGGCCCGGCTCGTCGAACCGGCGTGGCGCACCTGGCTCGACGGTCTGGCGCGCTGAGCCGACGAGCGCCACCGGCGCTGAGCCGAAAGCGCCGGGCGCGCAATGGGATGCGCCACCAGTCCGTTGGCTCTACCCTGTGCGGACACACAAACGGGTTCGCCGATGAGGAAGGTCGCGTCGATGGGAGCCGATACGGTCGTCGCGGATGTCGCCGACGAGCTGGCCCGGCGCGTGGCCGCCGGGCAGTACCGGCCCGGTGAGCTGATGCCCTCGGTGCGCCAGGTCGCCGAGGAGTTCGAGATGAACCGGGCGACAGCGCAATTGACCCTCGGCAGGCTGGAGTCCTACGGGTTCGTCTCGGCCCGCCGCGGCAAGGGCTTCACCATCCACGACGTGCGCGCCGTCGGCGGCCTCGAGGTGTACCGGCACCTGTTCCGCTTCTCCCTCGACCGCCCCGACCTGGCGGTGGCCATGTTCGGTGACATCGTCGCCGCCGAACGGGAATTGGTGCGCGAGGCACTGCTCGGCTACACCGCGAGCGAGCGCGCCGTCGACCGCGCCGAACTGGCCGCGATGGTGGCCGAGTTGGAGACCCTGGCCAGACAGCAGCCGCCCGACCATCGGCGCGTGCTCGCCGCCGAGGTCGCGCTGATCCGGCGGCTGTTCACCGCCATGGACACCTCGTTGCGGCGGGCGGTGTTCAACTCGGTCGCCGAGATGGTGCTGGAGGTGCCCGAGGCGGTGCGGGCCTACTTCGCCGCGCCCGCCGAACTGCACGCGCTGATGTGGCGGGCGTTGCTGTCGGTGTGGGATTCCGGCACGCCGCCCTCGCCCGCGCAGTCCGCGTTGTTCGACGAATTGTTCGACAACTATCACCGGCGGGTGCTCGCCCGCTTCCGGGAACTCGTCGCGGGCGGCGCCGCCACAGCACCGGTCACCACAGCACCGGTCACCACAGCACCTGTCGCCCCGGCCGCGCGCGCCGCGACCGGCTGAGGACTTCCCGCCGGATCGGGGGATGCTGGCAAACCCCGCGCACCGGTCGTACCGTGGCCCTATGACCGAGTCGGCAGTGCCCGAGTCACCCGTGTCACCGGCGGTCGCCGAGGCGGCGGAGCCGCTGCCCGCCATCCCGCTGGAGTCCTGGCGGCCCACCAAGCAGACACTGCACCGGTTCGCTCAGGTGGTGGGCAAGGTCGCGCTGGCCAAGGGCATCCGCCGCAACCATTGGTGGCACATGACCTTCCGGCTGACCGCCCGCGGCTGGACCACCGTCCCGCTCGGCGATCCCGGGGTCGGCCCGGTGTTCACCTGTGCCTTCGACTTCTTCGACCACGTGTTGCGCATCGCCACCGACGAGGGCGTACAGGTCGAGTTCGACCTGCCGGGCAAATCCGTCGCGACCTTCTACGCCGACGTCATGGGCGGCCTCGGCGACCTCGGCATCGATCTGGTGATGCCGCGGCCGCACCCGTTCGACCTGCCCGACGCCGACCGCTGGTTCGAGCAGGACACCGAGCACGCCGACTACGACCCGGACAAGGTGCGCCGCGCGTTCGTCGTGCAGAGCCGGGTGGGGCGCATCCTCGAGCAGTTCAGCTCCGGCTACGCCGGCAAGATCAGCCCGGTGCAGTTGTTCTGGCACACCTTCGACCTGGCCGTGCAGCGTTTCTCCGACCGCCGCGTCGACATGCCGGACACGGTGGATCTGGTCACCAGGGAGGCCTACTCCCGCGAGGTCGTCAGCGCGGGCTTCTGGTTCGGCGACGACAAGACGCCCGAACCCACCTTCTACTCCTATGTCGCCCCCGAGCCCGCCGGGCTCCCCGACCGACCGCTGCGCCCCGACGGCGCCCACTGGGTGCCCTCGGGGTCGGCGCACGCGGCCTACTACGGCTACGACGCCGCGCGCGCCACCGGCGACCCGTTCGGCGCGGCGCTCGAGTTCTTCGAGACCGTCTACGCCGAGGGCAGCGCGCTGGCCGGGTGGGACGCCGCCGCGCTCGCGTGCCCCGGCGGCGTCACCGATCCGGTGCTCGCACGGCGACAGCCCTGAGCCGTGCGAGCCGAGGAAGCGGCCCGGGCTCAGCTGTTGAGCTTGTTGAGCCGCTCGCAGGCCTCCACGTACTGGTTGATCAGGCGCTCCATGACATCGGCCGAGCGCTCGACCTTCTGCATCATGCCGACGATCTGGCCGACCGGGTTGAAGTTGACGTCCTTGGCGGCCTCCGGGTAGCGGTGGCCGCGCTTGACGCCGTCGATGGCCACCATCATCTGCAGCGGCATCGGCAGCGGCTTGGGGTTCTCCGGCGCCTCCCAGGCCTCGGTCCAGTCGTTGCGCAGCATGCGCGCAGGCTTGCCGGTCCACGCCCGCGAGCGCACGGTGTCGTGGCTGCTGGCGTCGATGAGGGTCTGCATCTGCGCGGGCGGCACGTTGGCTTCCTCCACGGTCAGCCAGATCGAGCCGGTCCAGGCGCCCGCCGCGCCCATCGCCATGGCGGCGGCGACCTGGCGGCCGTCGCCGATGCCACCGGCGGCCAGCACCGGCAGGTCGCCGACGGCATCGATGACCTGCGGCCACAGCACCATCGACGACACCTCGCCGCAGTGCCCGCCGCCCTCGGTGCCCTGGCAGACCACGAAGTCCAGCCCGGCCTCCTTGTGCTTGAGCGCGTGCTTGACCGAGCCGCACAGCGCGCCGATCAGCCTGCCCGAGTCCTTGATCTGGGCGACCACGTCCTCCGGCGGGGTGCCGAGCGCGTTGGCGACCAGCTTGGCCTTCGGGTGCTTCAGGATCACCTCGACCTGCGGGCCCGCGGTGGTGGCGGTCCAGCCGAGCAGCTGGTTGGGGGTCTCGCCGTCGGGCAGCTTCGGCACGCCGTGGTCGGCGAGGATCTTCTCGGCGAAGTCGCGGTGGCCCTGCGGCACCATCTCGGCGAGCTTGGCCTCGAGCTCCTCGGGGCTGAGCCCGTCGATGCCCTTGCCCTCGTACTTGGAGGGGATGACCAGGTCGACGCCGTAGACGCCGTTGACGTGCTCGTCGAGCCAGGCCAGCTCCACTTCCAGTTGCTCGGCGGTGAAGCCGACCGCGCCGAGCACGCCGAGGCCGCCGGCATTGCTGACCGCGGCGGCCACATCGCGGCAATGGGTGAAGGCGAAGATGGGGAACTCGATCCCCAGCCGCTCGCAGATTTCGGTACGCATCGGGTGCTGGTCTCCCTTACCTGCCTCGCGGACTGCTCACGCGGCCCGAGAATGCTCTAGAACGGGTTGCATAGTCGCCATCTCGCATGGCGATCGAGATCGGCTGGATGACACCTGTGCCGACCGAAGTCCCCGCGTACCGCGGGTATCGCCTCGCCTGCGCGGCGCGGGGAACGGCCGGTGAGTGCACCATGTAAAGACAGTAACACGTTCTAGTTTTGTCGCGGGATACCCAATTTTTCCGCGGGTGACCCCGCGCCTGCCGCGACCGCGCTCAGACCACGCCCGGTCCGGTGCGGCGCAGCAGCAGACAGGCGTGGTCGAAGCGTTCGCCCGGCCGCGGCGCCCGCACCATCCGCATCAGCACCTCGAACCCCGCCGCCCGCGCCAGGTCGGCCAGCCGCCGCGGCCACCACCGGTAGGCCCGCACCACCGCGTGGTCGAAGGCGACCGGATCACCCTGCCTCTCGGCGGCCTGGAAACCCAGCAGCGCGTGCCCGTCCGGCCGCAGCACCCGCGCGAACTCCGCCAGCGCGCCGGGCATCCGCTCCGGCGGCAGGTGGATGAGCGAATACCAGGCCACCACCCCGGCCAGGGATTCCGAGGCCAGCCCGGTGTGTTCCAGTGAGCCGACCTCGAATCGCAGCCCGGGATGCGCGGCCCGCGCGTGCGCGATCATGCCCGGCGAGAGGTCGAGGCCGGACAGCTCCAGCCCCGCCTTCGCCAGGTAGGCGGTGATCCGCCCCTCGCCGCAGCCGAGATCGGCCACCGGGCCCGCGCCCACGCACTCGGCGAAGACGTCGAGCGGGGCCCGCTCGAAGGGATTGCCCTCGAGCGAGCCCCGCGCGAATTCCGCATAGACCCCGGCCATCTCGTCATAGGCGTCGCGCACGATATCCACGCGCACCATCCTGCCCTCGGTCGGGGCGCCGCCTCAGGACGGCACGGGCAGGCCGTGGAAGCGGTCGACCATCCACGCCGCGGCCGTTGGCACATGGGTGAACTCGGGGATGCCGTGACCGGCGGCGGTTCCGGGCAGGATCGGCGGGATCGTGAGGGTGTGCAGGGTGACCGGGACGCCGCGCGAGCGCCAGATCCCGGCCAGCTCGTGCACCCGCTCGTAGGGCACCGCGTCGTCGTTGACGTTGATCGCCAGCAGCACCGGCGCGCCCGGGGTCAGGTTGCCGAGGGCCTGATCGGCGACGACGCGCGCGCCCACCGGGTCGCCCACCACGGCCGCGCCAAGCGACTCGCCCGTCGTCGTCCACTGCGAGGTGCGCTGGAAGGAGTAGGTGAGCAGGGTCTGCGCGACGCACTGGTCGCCGGTGGTCGCCACCATCGCCTTGCCCTCGTCGTTGAGCACGCGGTCGAGCACGGGTGCGATCTCCGGGTCGGTGCGGACCACGCCGTTGAGGTAGTAGCCCACCGCGCCGATCAGGGTGCTGCCTTCGGCCCTGGCCAGGGTGTCGTCGAGCTTGACCGGCGTAGCGCCCGCATAGGTGCCCGCCACGTTCAGTTCCGGCGCGTAACTCGGCTGGAGTTCGGCGGCGGCGCCCGCGGCGTGACCGCCCTGTGAGTATCCCCAGAAGCCGACCGGGCCGGACGGATCGAGCGAGGTGCCGGGCAGCCGCTGGGCGGCGCGCGCGGCGTCGATGACCGCCCGCGCGGAGGCGGCGCGATTGCCGTAGGGGTGCGGTCCTGGGGTGCCGAGACCCACGTAGTCGGTGAACACCACGGCGATGCCCTGGGTGAGCAGGTAGTCGACGGCGAACTGCTCGTAGGCGATCGACAGGTCCAGCGGCGGGCGGTAGTGCAGCAGCGAGCTCATCGCGATCGACGGCGCGCACTGGCGTCCCTCGCCGATGGTGCCCGAGGCCAGCGAGATCAGCGGCCGGGGACCGCCGCCCGCCCACGGGGTGCTCGGCTCGAAGTAGGTGCCGGTGACCGCCAGCGGATTGCCGTCGTCGTCCACGCTGCGGTACATGATCCGCCGGGCGCTGCCGGGGAAGGCGCCGGTGGGCGAGGGCACCGAAAGGGCAAGAGACATGGGCTCTTCCCGGATCACATCACCGGGGGCCGAGCCGGGCAGCACCGACGGCGGGTCGTAGAACGAGCCCCACGGGCCCACGGGCGCCGGCACCCCGGGCGGGCTCGCGGCCGCCTGCGGCGCGATCAGCGCGGCGACCGACAGGCCGACGGCTGTCGCCAGCGCGGCCGAGCAGGTCCTGATGCGTCGTTGCATCGGATTCGACTCCCTCCGTAGTCACGCGCCCGCCCGTGCAGTGGCACAGAACACAGCGAGTCGCGTGCACTGATTACAGGCAGGTGCCGTCAGTAAGTCAACCGACGGCACCCGCGAGTCGGGCGGGAGGAGGGGCCGCGCGCGGGCGATCACCGGTCCGAATCGGGCTCCTCGATCGGCGTCGTGGCCGGGACCGGGGTCGTCGTGACCGGGGTCGTCGTGGCCGGGCTGGTCGTGACCGGGCTGGCCGTGACCGGGGTGCTGTCGGCCACCCGCGGCCGGTCGGCGGTCGGCGGGGCCGCCACCTCGGTGGTCGGCGGCGCCTGCGCCGGAGTGGTCTCGGCGCCGGCCTGTTCGGTGGCCGGCTCCGGGGTGGCCTCGGTGGTGGTCGGCTCGGGAGTGGTCGGCTCCGTGGTGGTCGGCTTGGTGGTGGTCGGCTCGGGGGTGGCCGGGGTGGTGCTCGTGCCCTCCGGCGTCGTCGTGGCCGCGACCTCCTCGGCGGTGCGCGAGGTGCTGGTCTTCGACGGTGTGGTGCTGCTCGGCGCGGGCTTCGTCGTGGTGGTCGGCTTGCCGGTGGTGGTCGGCTTCGCGGTGGTGGTGCCCGCGGCCTCGGCCGCCAGATAGGTGTTGCGCTCGCGCTCCACCTCGGCGACGTTGACCTTCATCTCCTCGTAGGCCACCGCCAGCTCGGCGGGCTCCGGCTTGGTCTTGGTCTGCACCGGCTCGCCGGCCTGCGCCTGCTTGGCCAGGTGGGTCAGCCAGGCCGCGGCGTACTCCGCCGAGGTCATGTCCTTGCCCGAGGCCGGGTCGGCGTCGCGCCAGTAGTCGAAGTGATGACCGGTGTGGTCGGGCCCGAGGGTCAGGTTGTACGGGTCGCTCATGATCACCGGGATGGTGTTCTGGTTGGTCACCAGCAGGCCGACGACCTCGTTGAGCAGTTTGCGCGGCAGGTGCGCCAGCGGGGAGATCTCCTCGACCGCGATCGAATCGGAGATCGGCGCGGGCTCGTGCGCGCCGGGCACGTACTCGGGATCGGAGACCCGCAGCAGGACCTCGAGGAAGGTCTCGTCGGTGGCCATCCAGTTCGGGTGGGAGGCGATGTCGGAGAAGGCGGCCAGCGCGATCTGCCCGAGCACCATCGCCACGTCGCCGCCGGTCGCCGGGGTGAGCCCCTCGCGTTCGAGGGTGTCCACGTTCACCTGCCTGCCCACGTTCACCAGCAGTTGCAGCAGTGAGATGTTCTCCGGCGCCGCGCAGGTCAGGTCGCCCTCGGAGCAGAACGAGGCGATGCGCCCGTTGAGCGCGCCGAAGTCGCCGCCGGTGCCTGGCAGCGCGCCCTGGCCGGGCGCGGCGGCGGAGGCGTTCTGGTACTGCCGGTCGAAGCCGTCGGGATTGGCGAACGGGTCGTCGGAGCCGATGAACGGACCCTCGCCCGCCCCGCGCCCGGCGTCGGCCAGGATGACCACGCCGACGACCTGGTTCGGGTCGACCACGTCGTAGCCGTCGCCCGCCTCGTCGTTGCCGATGCCCATCGCGACCCGGCGCACCACGTCGGCGCCCTCGCAGTAGCCGA
>NZ_JARWRU010000280.1 GCF_029867845.1 Nocardia farcinica
ATCGGGGGTGGTGATGCCCCTGGCCACCAGATCCTGTGCCACCGAGGCGAAGTCCTCGTAGACGCGGTGGCGGTTCTCCTTCTGCGCCGAGGTGTGCCACTCCGGGCCGTACTCGCCGCCGCCGCGGATGTTGGTCATCACCCAGGTGCCGCCGCGCTCGAGCCAGCCCATGCCGGAGGCGCCGCTGTAGGCGGGGGTGCGCGAGACCTCGAAGCCGCCGTAGCCGGACATGACCGCCGGACCGGGGGTGCCGCGCAGGTCGCGGTGCCTGATCACGAAGTAGGGCACCTGGGTGCCGTCGTCGGAGGTGGCGAAGAACTGCTCGGTTTCGATGCCCTCGGCGTCGAAGAACTGCGGTTCCTGCGCCAGCACCCTGGTCGGCCCGCCCACCGATCCGGCCAGCAGCGTCGCCGGAGTGGTGAAACCGCTGGTGGTGAGCATGAACTCGTCGCCGCCCTCCAGCGGGTCGAGGTTGATGACGCTGGTGGTGGCCATCGGCGGGGTGTCGGCCAGCGGCTCGACGGTCCAGCTGCCCGGGGTGAGCACGTGCAGTTTGGTCTGCACGTCCTGCAGGGTGATCAGCAGCAGATAGTTCTCGGTCCAGCCGTAGCCGTGCAGGGAGGTGTGCGCGTCGGGGGAGAACAGCACCCGGAAGTCGCGCTCACCCGCCAGGAAGCGCTCGAAGTCGGTGACCAGCAGCGAGCCGGTGGGGTAGGTCTGCCCGCCCACCTGCCACGGCGAGCGCAGCCGCACCAGCAGCCACTGCTTGTACCAGGACTCGCTGGCGTCGGTCGGCACGTCCAGCAGCCGGGCGGTGCCGTCCGGCTCGATCAGGTAGACCTCCTCGTTGAAGAAGTCGGTGGCCCGGCCGACGAAATGCCGCTCGTAGCCGGGGGTGCGGTCGTAACCGGCCGAGACCGCGACATCGGTGGGCTCGCCCTCGAAGACCAGCTCCGCCTCGGCCAGGTCGGTGCCGCGGCGCCAGCGCTTGGCGATGCGCGGGTAGCCGGAGTCGGTCAGCGAGCCCGGCCCGAAGTCGGTGCCCACATACACCTGGTCCTCGTCGATCCAGCGGATCTCGGACTTGGCCTCGGGCAGCACGTAGCCGCCCTCCTCGGCCGGGACGAACCGGCGCGCCTCGATGTCGAACTCGCGCACCACCTTGGCGTCCGCGCCGCCGCGGGACAGGCTGATCAACGCGCGGTGCTGCTCGGGACGCAGCACGGCCGCCCCGCCCCACACCCAGTTCTCGCCCTCGGCCTCGGCGAGGGCGTCCAGGTCGATGAGCACGTCCCAGCGCGGAGCCGGACTCGCGTATTCCTCGAAGGTGGTGCGCCGCCACAGCCCGCGCGGGTGGTCGGCGTCGCGCCAGAAGTTGTAGAGCCACCGCCCGCGCCTGCCCGGATAGGCGATCTTGGTATCGGTGTCGAGCATGTCGAGGATGCGCTGTTCGAGCCGGGCGAAGCGCTCGGTGGCCGCGAAGCGCCGCGCGACCACGTCGTTGTGGGCTCTCGCCCAGTCCAAAGCGCGCTCGTCGGTCACTTCCTCGAGCCACAGATAGGGATCGGTCACGTTGTGCTCCACGCCGCTCATCCCCATATTGTGTCCGAGCCGATCGGCCGCCGTGTGCGCGGTCGGCCGATGCGCGCGACGCGCCGGGTGCGCGGCAGCCGAGGATTTGCCCGCGCTCGCGCGGGATTCGTGCGGGGCATGGCTGCGGCCGGGCATTCCGGCAGCCGCGCACGTCGCGCGGAAACCGGCGCGGGCGAACAGCTGCGGTCCAGATCTCGCCGCGCCGCCCGGGCCGACGGCCGTTTCCGCCTGGTCCGCGACCTCGCGGACGTGGACGCCGTGTCGCCGCCGCGGTCCCGACCGATGTCGATAGCCGACGTGCATCAGTCGTCCGGCGCGCCCGCGCCCGCTCGGTGCTCGACGGCTTTCCGGCATGTGGCAGCGATCTCACCGATCCGGGGGCGCGGTGGGTGAACTCGCGGCGGCGGAGTTAGGCTCGACACCGTGACTTCCCACTACGATGTCGTCGTTCTCGGTGCTGGTCCCGGCGGTTACGTCGCCGCGATCCGCGCCGCACAACTCGGCCTGCGAACAGCGATCGTCGAGCAGAAATACTGGGGTGGCGTGTGCCTGAACGTGGGCTGCATCCCCTCGAAGGCACTGCTGCGAAACGCGGAGCTCGCCCACATCTTCCACAAGGAAGCCAAGACGTTCGGAATCTCCGGCGACGTCAGCTTCGACTTCGGCGCGGCGTTCGACCGCAGCCGCAAGGTCGCCGACGGCCGGGTCAAGGGCGTCCACTTCCTGATGAAGAAGAACAAGATCGACGAGTACGACGGGAAGGGCAGTTTCGTCGACGCGAACACCCTCTCGGTCGAGCTGACCAAGGGCGGCGCCGAGTCGATCACCTTCGACAACGTCATCATCGCCACCGGCACCGTCACCAAGCTGCTGCCCGGCACCTCGCTGAGCAAGAACGTGGTCACCTACGAGGAGCAGATCACCACCCGTGACCTGCCCGGCTCGATCCTCATCGTTGGTGCGGGCGCCATCGGCATGGAGTTCGGCTACGTCCTGAAGAACTACGGCGTGGACGTGCGGATCGTGGAGTTCCTCGACCGCGCGCTGCCCAACGAGGACGCCGACGTCTCCAAGGAGATCACCAAGGCCTACAAGAAGCTCGGCATCACCATCACCACCGGTGCGGCCGTGCAGTCCATCGACGACGACGGCGCCAAGGTCACCGTCGCCATCAAGGACAACAAGTCCGGCGCCGTCGAGACCGTCACCGTGGACAAGGTGCTGCAGGCCGTCGGCTTCGCGCCCCGCGTGGAGGGCTACGGCCTGGAGAACACCGGCGTCGAGCTGACCGAGCGCGGCGCCATCGCCATCGACGACCACATGCGCACCAATGTGCCGCACATCTACGCCATCGGCGACGTCACCGCCAAGCTCCAGCTGGCGCATGTGGCCGAGGCGCAGGGCGTGGTTGCCGCCGAGACCATCGGCGGCGCCGAGACCCAGACCCTGGGCGACTACCGGATGATGCCGCGCGCCACCTTCTGCCAGCCGCAGGTGGCCAGCTTCGGCCTCACCGAGGAGCAGGCCCGCGCCGAGGGCTACGACGTGAAGGTGGCGACCTTCCCGTTCACCGCCAACGGCAAGGCGCACGGCCTCGGCGACCCGACCGGTTTCGTCAAGCTCATCTCCGACAACCGCTACGGCGAACTGCTCGGCGGCCACATGATCGGCCCCGACGTCTCCGAGCTGCTGCCCGAGCTGACCCTGGCCCAGAAGTGGGACCTGACGGTCAACGAACTCGCCCGCAACGTGCACACCCACCCGACGCTGAGCGAGGCGCTGCAGGAGGCCATCCACGGCCTGGCCGGCCACATGATCAATTTCTGAAAACCCTTGCGCGGCAGCGCCTGTGCTCCTGACGGGGCCGGGCGCTGCCGTCGTCTCACCGGTTCGCGCGGCCGCGCCCGATGTGCTTGTATGGCCGGATGCATCGTAAGGGATGGATCGTGTCGCCCTCGGACTGGTGATCGTCGTTCTGCTCGCCGTCGGCGGCTACCAGCTCATCAGCTCCCGCACCTACCAGCTCGCCGGTGACCTCGTCGACCGTGTCGACACCGAGGAGAAGGTCGTCGCCCTGACGTTGGACGACGGCCCGAGCGACCGCGCCCCCGAGGTGCTGCGGGTGCTGTCCGAGCTCGACGTCCCCGCCACCTTCTACCTCAACGGCCGCGACGTCGACGCCCGCCCCGAGCACGCCCGCGCCATCCTGGCCGCAGGCCACGAACTCGGCAACCACACCTACAACCACCGCCGCCTGGTCTTCGTCACCCCCGGCACCGTGCGCGAGTAGGTGGAGAAGACCGACACCGCGCTGCGCGCCATCGGCTACCAGGGCCCGATCACCTTCCGTCCGCCCTACGGCAAGAAACTGCTCTCCCTGCCCCGCTACCTCGCCGACCACGACCGCACCACTGTCATGTGGGACGTCGAACCCGACTCCGGCGTCACCGCCACCGCCGAGACCATCGCCGCCCAGGCCGTCCGCGAGACCCGCCCGGGCTCGATCATCCTGCTGCACGTCATGTACGGCAACGGCGCCGAATCCCTCGCCGCCATCCCCCGCATCGTCGAGGACCTGCGCGCCGAGGGCTATCGCTTCGTCACCGTCTCCGACCTCCTCGGTCACTGAGCGCGAGCGGAGCTCGCCCCATCGTCCGGCATCCGCGGGTGTGCTCGGTGACGGCCCGCGCCCGGAGGCGAGGGCTGCCCGATGGGCGGCTCGGGCGCGGTGACGATGAACCCGCCCCGGCGGGGTCAGGAGGGGAGGAGGCCGTAGGCGCGGGTCGGGATGAGGCGGGCCAGGACGCGGCGGTCGGCGACCATGGCGCGGCGGTAGTCCTCCCAGTCGGGGTGTTCGCCCGCGGCGGTGCGGTAGTAGGTGACGAGAGCGTCGATGCCGGGGGCGTGCGGGTCGGTGGCGACCTCGGTCAGGGTGACGTCGCATTCGAGGACGACATAGGAGCGGAAGTCGGGGGAGGTGACGTGCAGGGCGGCCCAGGGGGTGCGGCGCAGGTTGTGGTACTTGGCGCGGTCGGCGGTGATGGAGATCAGGATGTCGCCCGCCTCGTCGATCACGTGCAGGACGTTGGAGAGCTGGGGACGGCCGTCCCGGCGCAGGGCGGTGAGCACGGAATTCTTCGTGCCGCGGGCGAATTCGATGGCGTTGGTCAGTTCCATGGCCGGTACAACCGGATACCGGGTGGATGCGTTCCCGGCGCGGAGGGCCGCCCGGGGTGAGCGGCCCTCCCGGGTGGGATCAGACCCACTGCACCAGCTGGAAGATGATGCCGTTGGGGTCGCGCATCTGGAAGTAGCGCTCGCCCCACTCCTCGGTCTCGATCGGGGTGACGATCGGGACGCCTTCGCCGCGCAGTCGCTCGTACTCGGCGTCGATGTCGTCGACGACGAACACCACGAGCAACCCCTGTCCCGCCGCGCCCGCGATCTCGGCGGGCTTGAAGGTGGACAGGCCGGTGCGCAGGAAGATGAGGTTCATCCCGGCGTCGGGCCGGGCGAGGGAGACGAAGCCCTCGGCGGCCATCTGCTCGGTGAAGCCGAGGTGGTCGGTGACGAAACGGGCGGAGGCGGCGGGGTCGGCGACGTTCAGGGACAGGGCGGACGAGGTGATCGGCAAGGCGGCTCCATGGGTCGGCTCGGGCAACTCCGTACGTAGTACACCGTACATCGTACGGTTACTCCCGGCACGCGAAATTTTTTCGGGAGTCCCGGTCTCGCTGGGGTCAGAACCGGTCGCGGCGGATGCGCAGCGCGGTGATGGTGGCGGCCAGACCCTCGTACTGGTTGATCAGCAGCACGATCTCGATCAGGCGGCGCTCGTCGTAGTGTGCGGCCAGCGCGGACCAGTTCGCGTCGTCGATGTCGCGGGTGGTGACCAGTTGGTCGACGGCGGCCAGCAGGGCGCGGTGCCGGTCCGACCAGGCCGGGTCCGCGGGGCCGGTGCGGATCCGGTCGAGGATCTCCGGGGTGACGCCCGCGCGTCTGCCAAGGCGGATGTGGTGGTCGGTCTCGTATTCGCAGGCTCGCAGGTGGGCCACGCGCAGGATGACCAGTTCGGATTCGTGGCGCGAGAGCCTGCCGCCCGGCATGAGCTTGCCGGAGAAGTGCAGCCAGCCGCGGAACAAGCCCTTGGTGCGGCCGAGGGTGCTGAACAGCTGGGCGTCGGCGGTGCCCGCGGCGCGCGAGAGCACCCGCCAGACGAGCCAGTTGACCGGGCCGAGTTCCCGTAACCGGCCCGGTTCGATCCGTGCCTGTGACATGGACGCCATCGTCGCTGCCTCCCGCCGTCGGATCGGTGCGGCGGCGCCGCCGGCCCGGGCGCCGCGCCGACCCCCAGGGCCCCGCGCGGGGGGGTGTAACCGCAGCGGGGGGTTTGGGCGGCATTGCCCGG
>NZ_JARWRU010000281.1 GCF_029867845.1 Nocardia farcinica
GCGGCCCCCCCCCCCGCGCGGGCCCCCCGCGGCGCGGCCGCCCCCCCCCCCGCCGGGGGGGGGGCCCGGCCCGCCGGGCGGGCCCGCCGTGAGCCCGGCGCCGGCCGCCACCCCCGCCGCGGGCGCCGCCTCGGCGTCGGCCGCATCGGCGTCGGCGCGTATCTTGAGCAGGACCAGTCCGGCCGTGCAGGCCATGATCAGCCCCACGACCGTGATCTCCACGTGCAGGCCAGCGATGCCGAGCACCGCGCCGACCAGCCCCGCGGCGAAGACCAGCCAGGCCGCCCCTTTCAGGGGCGTGCGGTACCGGTCGGGGATGCGGGATTCCGCCGTCGCGGGCCGCCGCGGCGGCGCGGGCGCTCTGTCCGCCGGAGTCCGATCGTGGGCCTGGTCGCCGTGGGCCTGATCCGCGGCGGACACCCGGGATGCCGGATGAGCTCCCATCATCAACTCCTCGATGACGCCGTGCGGGTAATGCTGTCGCGCGTGGCCCGGGAGCGGCCCGGATCCTGGCGCGTAGCGTCGTTCGACTGGGCGTCTCACGCGTAACTGCAACCACACACGCTACGACTCGCCGACGCCCGGAGCCACGACACGTCGGCGCGACACGCCGATGAAATCAATTCGAGATGTGAACTTTCACTATTTCAAACCGCCTGTTCAGGGCCGTGTACAGGCCCTCCCCCGTCGCCGCAGGTCACGAACTGGTCTAAGGTGAGCCTCGACAGACGCACGAGGAGTAGCCCCGATGGAGAGCAGCAGCGCCAAGCTCGTGGGGCCTGGAATAGCGGTCGGCGCGGTGTCCCTCGGCTTGATCGTGATCGGCTCCTGCGGCATCGGCGGTGAACACACCTACGTGCCCCCGCCCCCGCTGGACAGCAGGCCCGCCGCCGTGGCGGTGGTGGACGACGACGATCCGGCCACGACGCCGGAATCGGTCACCATTCCGCCGTCCCCCAGCTGGCAGGTGGCCCCGGAGGGCCCGCCACGCCGGCCGCCCGGCTACCGCACGATGACGACCACCCCCGAGGACGACCCGACCACCACCCGTCCCCCGCGCACCACCGCACCCCGCAGCGGTGAGCCGGAACCGGACGAACAGGTCGACGAGCCGACCACCACCCGGCGCACCCTCTCCCGGACACCGACCGAGCCCGCGCCGGTCGAGGAGCCCACCGACCCCGGTCCAGGGCCGGGCGCGCCCGAGGGCGAGCAGCCCACCTCTGACGAGGGCGCCGGGCCGGGACAGGCGCCT
>NZ_JARWRU010000282.1 GCF_029867845.1 Nocardia farcinica
TGTCTTGCCCCCCTTTTTCGTCGCCGCCGGTGTGTGGGGCGCGTCTGGGGGCGCCCAAACCCCCCCCGGGCGCCCCCCCGGGGGGGGGCCGCCCGCCGTTGTGTTCCTGCGGTCGCCCGCCGCGACCGCCGTCGCGTGCGGGCGGACCTGTCGCGTGTGAGCGGACCCTGTCGAGCGTTGGGGTCAGCGGCCGATCGCGGCGGCCATGACACGCACCGCGGAGACCAGTCCGTCGATCAGCTTGCCCTGCCGGATCGAGCTCAGCGCGGCGGTGACGCCGAGCTGGCAGACGCGATCGTTGGCGCGGTCGGCGATCTCGTGGCCGGAGCGGACCTCGATCACCTTGTCGTTGGGCGAGACGGCGATGAGCACCGAGCGGGACGCGTCCGGGGTGGTCGCGAACAGCTCGTCGACCGCGGCGGCCGGATCGCCGGCGAGGTCGCCGATGTAGATGGTGAAGCGCACCTTGGTGGCGCGGGTCGCCTCGATCAGCGCGTTGTCGACCGCGAGGCGCTCGTCATCGCTGAAGGGCGCCTCGATGAACACCGCGCCCGACTCGTGCACGCCGGAGACCCGGCCGCTGCTGGTGAGGGCGTATCCGTGCGGAAGGTCGGCCTCGACCACCGCGGGCCACTTAGAACTTGCCACTTGCCCGGCCTCCGATCAGCTCCTGGGCGGATTCGATAGCCGCATGACTGCCATGCGGTGCGGCGCCGTGGTGACCGCTGCCGATCACCTCGTCGGTGGCACTCCACAGCACCGGCTCGTGCGTCCACTTCTGGCCGAGCTCGAAGTGGACCGGCTTCTCACCGGGCAGCGGCTTACCGAGATACGACAATCCGGCGATCGCCGCGTAGATCACCAGCGGGATGCCGACAAAGATCAGCACTGTCTCGAGAATGCTCACGGTTCAAAGGTAGACGATGCTGTGTAGTAGACGCGCGTCCGGTGGCTCTCCCGGCGCGTGTCCGGGTGGTTCAGACCAGCCAGACCGCGCTGTCCGGGGGCAGCATCGCGCCGGTCAGCGGGCCGCTGGCCAGCAACACCTCGCCCGCGGGCAGCTCGGCGGGCGCGGCGCCGGTGTTGAGCGCGCAGACCAGTCCGCCCTCCCGGCGGAAGGCCACCACCCCGGGCGCGGAGGGGAGCCATTCCAGGCCCTCGCCGGCGAATTCCGGGCGCTCGTGGCGCAGCGCGATGGCCGAGCGATAGAGCGCGAGGGTGGAATCGGGCCGTCGCCGCTGGGCGGCCACGGTCAGCTCCGCCCACTCCGGCGGGATGGGCAGCCAGGACTCCCGGCCCCGGGTGAAGCCGAACGGCGGGGCCTGCCCCTCCCAGGGGATCGGCACCCGGCAGCCGTCGCGGCCGCGCTCGGTGTGCCCGGAGCGTTCCCAGACCGGGTCCTGCAACACCTCGTCCGGCAGGTCGTCGACATTGGGCAGGCCGAGTTCGGCGCCGTTGTAGACGAACACCGGGCCTGGCAGCGCCAGCTCCAGCAGGAACATCGCCCGCGCCCGCGCGAGGCCGACCGCGCCGCCGCCGTAGCGGGTGACCTCGCGTTCGATGTCGTGGTTGGACAGCGTCCAGGTGGCGGGCGCGCCGACCTCGGCGACCGCGGCCAGCGAGTGCTCCACCGACTCGCGAACCGCCGCCGCCTCGAAGGGCGTCTCGGCGAGCCGGAAGTTGAACGCCAGATGCAGTTCGTCGGGACGCACGTACTCGCCGAACAGGATGTTGTCGTCGACCCACACCTCGCCGATGGCCACCGCGTGCGGGTACTCGTCGAGCACCTTGCGGATGCCGCGATGGATCTCGTGCACGCCGGGGTTGTTGAAACGGGGATCGCTGTCGTCGTGGATGAGCATCTTGGTGTTGACCTGCGCCAGGTCGGGCAGGCCATCGGGCTTGGCCATGCCGTGCGCCACATCGATGCGGAAGCCGTCGACGCCGCGATCGAGCCAGAACCGCAGGGTCTGCGCGAAGTCGGCGGCGACCTCGGGGTTGTCCCAGTTCAGGTCCGGCTGCTCGGGGGCGAAGATGTGCAGGTACCACTGGCCGGGGCGGCCGTCGGGCTCGGTGACGCGGGTCCAGGCCGGGCCGCCGAAGATGCTCGGCCAGTTGTTCGGCGGCAGTTCGCCCGCCGCGCCGCGGCCGTCGCGGAAGATGTAGCGGGCGCGCTCGGGGCTGCCGGGCGGGGCGGCCAGGGCGGCGGTGAACCACGGGTGCCGGTCGCTGGTGTGGTTGGGCACCAGATCCATGGTGACCCTGATGCCGCGGGCGTGCGCCTCGGCGAGCAGGGCGTCCATCGCGGCCATGCCGCCGAAGAGCGGGTCGATGTCGCGCGGGTCGGCCACGTCGTAGCCGCCGTCGGCCATCGGCGAGCGCATCACCGGGCTGATCCACAGCGCGTCGACGCCGAGGTCGGCGAGATGGTCCAGGCGCTCGCGCACGCCGCCCAGATCACCGACGCCGTCGTCGCCGGAATCGGCGAACGAGCGGGGATAGACCTGGTAGAAGACCGCCGAGCGCCACCAGTCGCGGTCGCTGGCGGCGGGGCCCGGCCTGCCGGGCGTTGACGTCACGGGGTCGCTGGTCACCGTGCCATGGTGCCGCATGGGCGTGGCCCGCGCGCGCCGGACGGTCACGCGCCGGACGCGACGGCGGCCGGGCTCATCTCGGTGATCGGGCCACAGCGCGCAGCGGGCTCATTGCCACAGCGCGCAGCGGGCTCAGAACGGCGAGTTCATCAGCGAGTTGGCGGCCATCTCGAAGTAGTCCATCAGCGCCTTGCGGTGCTCGTCGTCGAGCACCTCCGGCTCGATCTCGGCGACCGCGATGCGCATGCAGCGCAGCCAGGCGTCGCGTTGCAGCGGACCCACCGTGAACGGCATGTGCCGCATCCGCAGGCGCGGGTGGCCGCGCTCGTCGGAGTAGGTGCGCGGGCCGCCCCAGTACTGCTCGAGGAACAGCCGCAGGCGCCGTTCGGCGGGACCGAGATCCTCCTCCGGGTAGAGCGGCCGCAGGATCTCGTCGGCGGCCACCTCGCGGTAGAACACCGCGACCAGCCGGCGGAAGGTCTCCGCACCGCCGACCGCCTCGTAGAACGAGGTCGCCGTCTGTTCGCCGGAACTCATCGGGTCCTTTCCATCGCTCGTCTGGCCGCGTCCCCGCCGGCCCTGTCCCATTGTGCCCGCGTCGGGGGTACGGTGGCGGGCGCAGGGCGGCGCACAGGTCGCGAGCAGGCCGCGCTTCGACGGCAGTTCACCGAACATTGTTCGAAATCACCGTGCAAACGCCCTGCGTTCATGGTCAGATTGTTGGCAGTCTTTCCACCTCGAGTTGACCGAATCGGGGTCACCGAAATGAAGCAGCGGCACGGCCGATCACCGGAGGCCAGGACTCACCGACAACTGAAGCCCGCCGACGTCCACAATCGTGGGTCGGGGGCTACTCCGCTGCACATCCTGTCCGACTGTCATCCGGGGAATTCCTCTCCCGCCGAGGCCGCCCGCCGTGCCGAACACGGCCATCTCGTCCCGGTGCCCGACGGCGCCGAATCCCTCTCCCTCAACTGGTCCAAGCGCCGGGTGCTGCTGCTCAACGCCACCTACGAGCCGCTGACCGCGCTGTCGGCCCGCCGCGCGATCGTCCTGCTGGTCTGCGACAAGGCCGACACCGTCCACCACGATCCCGCGGGCTCGATCGTGCACTCGGCGGGCGGCGAACTCACCGTGCCCTCGGTGATCCGCCTGCGCACCTACGTCCGCGTCCCCTATCGCGCGCGGGTGCCGATGACCCGTGCCGCGCTCATGCACCGCGACCGCTATCGCTGCGGCTACTGCGGCGGCAAGGCCGAGACCATCGACCATGTGGTCCCCCGCAGCCGAGGTGGCGAGCACAGCTGGGAGAACTGCGTCGCCAGCTGCGCGCCGTGCAACCACCGCAAGGCCGACAAGCTGCTCAGCGAGCTGGGCTGGACGCTGCGGCATCCGCTGGTCTCGCCGAAGGGCCCGCACTGGCGGTTGCTGTCCACCACCGCCGAACTCGACCCGGTGTGGTTGCAGTATCTCGGCGAGGGCGCGGCCTGACGTCCCGGGGCTGTCAGGGGGTCTCGACAATCAGGGTCGCCCACGTCCCCGGTTCCAGCGCCTCGAAGACGTGCCCGGCGTCGCCCGGGTAGGAGATGTAGTCGCCCGGTCCGAGTTCGACCGGTTCCCCGGACGGCCCGGCCAGCGCACGGCCCGCTGCGAGCAGGATGTGCTCGACCACCCCCGGGGTGTGCGGCTGGGAGACGCGCGCGCGGCCCGGTTCGGCGGTGATGCGGTAGACGTCGCGTCTGGCGGTCGCCGCGCCCGCGCTGAGCAGGGTGGCGCGATAGTCGGAGCGTTCGGCGGCGACCACAGGGCCCTCCCCCGCCCTGATCACCCGCACGGCCGGGCGCGGCGGGTCGAGCAGCTGGGAGAACGGCATGTCCAGGGCGACGCACAGCGCCCACAGCGTCTCCAGGCTCGGGTTGCCGTTGCCCGATTCCAATTGCGATAGCGTGGATTTGGCGATGCCCGCGCGTTGGGCGACCTCGCTCAGCGACAGGCCGGCGCGCGCCCGCTCGCGCCGCAGCGATGCCGCGATGACCGTCAGCGGCGCACCCGCGGTGTCGCCGGACCGCGCCACCGCCGAGGCGCCGGACGCACCGGCCTGCTCCGATTCGCTGCGGGTCACCGCTGTCCTCCCGATCGCCGAAATCCGCCGCCGTGCGCGGCACGCCACCCGAACGCGTCAACGATCACACATCACCGGCCCCGCCGGGCGAGCGGCCGGACCGGCATTTGACCGAACCCGACCGGGTGTTCATCATAAAATACATGCGTTCGATATGGCGAACACTCGACCGGGAGACCGCGCTCGGCGTCGGCGCGGTGTGCCTTGCGGTCGGCGTCATCGGCGTCTCCTACGGCGCCACCGCCGTGGCCCAGGGATTCCCCGGCTGGCTGCCGGTCGTGCTCGGCACCGTGGTGCTCGCGGGCGGGGCCGAGTTCCTGTTCCTCGGCATCCTCGCCGCCGGCGGCAGCCCGATCGCGGCCGTGCTGGCCGGACTGCTGGTCAACGCCAGGCACCTGCCCTACGGCCTGTCCATCCCGGACGCGGTCGGCACCGGAGCACGCAGGCTGCTCGGCGTGCACGTCATGAACGACGAGGCGGTGGCCATGGCACTGGCCGAGTCCGACCGCACCCGCCGCACCGCGGTCTACTGGGCCTGCGGCCTCGGCGTGCTCGCGGTCTGGCCGCTCGGCGCGGCCACCGGCGCGCTGCTGGGCACCCTGGTCCCCGACACCGCCGCGCTCGGCCTCGACGCGGTGTTCCCCGCCGTGCTGCTCACCCTGGTGTTGCCCGCCCTGCGCGACCGCGCCACCTTCGGGGCGGTCGCCCTCGGCACCGCCGTCGCCCTGCTCGGTTCGCCCTTCCTGCCCGCCGGCCTGCCGGTGCTGCTCGCGCTCACCGGGCTCGGCTACGCCTCCTGGCGCCTGCACCGCGACGCCGTCCACGCCGCCGGAACCCCCGCGCGGGAGCCGTCGTGACAGTCGCCGCGGGCGTGCTCGCCCTCGCCGTCGGCACCTACGCCTTCCGCTGGGCGGGCCCGGCGCTGCGCAGCCGGGCCCGCTTCCCCCACCACGCCCGCCGCCTGCTGGAGATCGGCGCGGTCGTGCTGCTCGCCGCCCTGGCCGCGGTCACCACCCTGCCGCTGGGCACCGGGGAGATGGGCGTCGCCATGCCCGCCGGGGTGGCCGTCGCCTGCGTGCTCGCCTGGCGGCGCAGCCCGCTGCTGGTCGTCGTGCTCGCCGCGGCGGGAACGACCGCCCTGCTGCGCCTGACCGGCCTGCCCTGACCCTGCCGCTTCGACCAGACGCCGGCCGGGGAACAGACCTCAGTTCGGGAAGATCGGGAAGCCGCCCCCGCGCCGCCGCGCCACCGACCCGTAGCGGGCGTCGATGCGCAACCACGAGGCGGTGGCCCTGACCCGGACGATCTCGGTCGCGTCGATGCGGTGCGCCTCGGCGCGCTCGCCGGAGTGCGGGATGAAGTCCATGGCGGTCAGCGCGAAGACCACCCGCATCGGCACCTCGACCCGGTCCTCGCCCGCGGAGACGGTCAGCACCGTCTGGTCGAGCAGCCCCGAGGGCGGGCCGTGCCTGCCGCCGTGTTCCTTCGCCAGGGCCGCGCCGCGCTCGGACAGTCGCACGAGAGTGCGGGCGGGCACGTCGTCGAGGTGGACGAAGCCGTCGGCGGGCGGCAGCGCGCCGCGCCAGGCCGAGTCCATGGAGTAGCCGAGGTCGATCGGCCCGGCGGCGCGCAGGCCGGCCTGCACCAGATCGGCCCCCACGGTCGTGTCCTCGACGCCGAGCACGCCCTCGACGGTGCGCGTGGCCAGCGTCTCGAAACCGGTGCTCACCCAGGCCGAGACGTGCCTCGGCCCGCGACGGCGCAGACGCACCGCGGCGGCCTCGTCCTGGCGCAGGGCGCAGCCGAGGAAGGCGGACAGGTTGGCGCGTTCGCCGGGATCGGCGACGTCCAGCACCGACTGCCCGCTCACTTGTCCATCCACTCCGCCAGGTAGTCGCGCTCGGCCGGGGCGATCCGGCGCAGCCGCTGGGTCTTGATGTCGAAGGCCGCGATCTGGGTGGAGGCCACCACCGCGGGCGGCGAGTCGGGCGCGGCGGCCGCGGCCCGCACCTCGTAGCCGACGGTGAAGTCGACCGCGCGCAGCCGCTCGATCCACATGGCGATGTCGAGCGGGGTGTCCTCGTGGCGTAGCTGTTCGCGATAACGCACGTGCAGGTCCACCAGCACGCAGCCCTCCCGCAGCGGGGCGGTCGGCCGTCCGTCCTCGAACAGCCACGGGATGCGCGCCTCCTCCAGCAGGGTGACCATGCGGGCGTGGTTCACGTGCTGGAAGACGTCCATATCGGACCAGCGGATGTCGACCTTCGCGTGGAACCGCCGGGGCAGCAGCAGCGTGCTCCCGCTCGCGCGACCATTGCCGTTCGACGCACTCGTCACCGGTAACCTCCGTGATAGCCCGATTCCGGCCCGAACTGCGGACCGGGCCGGACTAGGCACACCAGGGTAGGCCAGCCGCACGCCCCGGTGCAGGTCCGGGGCGTGCGATTGTGAGATGTAACCGAGTGCGAACGGGCTGGTTCAGGACTGCGCGCCCACCCCGCTGACCATGCTGCGAACCTGGCGCGCGGCCACCGAGAGACCGGCCAGATCGTGCGCGCCGGTCTCGAAGATCTCCGCCAGCGCCGCCCGCGCGCGGCCCAGCCTCGACTGGTTCTTCGACTCCCAGTACTGGATCTTCTCGTCCGCGGTCTCCTCCGGGTCGCCCGCGGAGAGCACGTCCAGGGTCAGCGAGCGCAGCGAGGAGTACATGTCGTCGCGCACCGCCAGCCTGGCCAGCGCGTGCCAACGGTCGCCGCGCTCGAGATCGGAGATGGCCGCCAGCAGCCAGTCGATCTTCAGGTGGTCGTTGAGCGCGTAGTACATCGCGCCGACCTCGTCGCCGTCGCGGTCGGTGATGTCGGCGATGTCGAGAATGTCCAGCAGCGGGAACTGGTTGAGCAGGCCGAAGACCTCCACCGCCAGTTCCCTCGGCGCCCCGCGCCCGACCAGTTCCTCGGCCTGCTCGGTGATGCTCAGCAGGTGGTGTCCGCGCAGCCAGCCCGGCACCTTCGGCGCGAGCGCGCGCACGCCCTCACGGTAGCGGTTGATCTCCGCGCCGACGGCCAGCGGCTGCGGGCGGTTGTTGAGCAGCCAGCGCGAGGCCCGGTCCATGGTGCGTTTGGTCTCGAACTCCAGCTCGTCGCGCACCGCGACCGGAATGTCGGCGGTGCGGATGCGCTCCCACACCTCGCCGAGGCCGAAGATCTCCCTGGCCGCGGTGAAGGCGCGCACCGCGTCGGTGGCCGAGGCCCCGCACTCCTCGGCCAGCCGGAAGGCGTAGCTGATGCCGCCGTGGTCGACCATCTCGTTGACCAGCACGGTGGTCACGATCTCCCGGCGCAGCCGGTGCCGCTTGACGGCCGCGCCGAAACGCTCGCGCAGCGGGCGCGGGAAGTACTCGGGCAGCCGCGCGGCGAAGAAGGCCTGATCGGGCAGATCGGAGTCGAGCAGATCGGCCTTGAGCGAGAGTTTGACATGGGCCATGAGCGTGGCCAGTTCGGGCGAGACCAGCCCCTCCCCCGCCTCGGCGCGCCTGGCCAGCTCCGCCGCCGAGGGCAACGCCTCCAGCTCCCGGTCGAGGCCGCGCCGCTCCTCCAGGTCGGTGATCAGCCGGGCGCACACATTGGTCATGCGCGGCGCCTCGAAACGCGACAGACCCATCAGGAAGTTCTGGGAGACGTTGTCGCGCAACACCATCTCGGCGACCTCGTCGGTCATCGAGGCCAGCAGCCGGTTGCGCTCGGCCGCGGGCAGCTCGCCCGAGCTGACCACGCCGTCGAGCAGCACCTTGATGTTGACCTCGTGATCGGAGCAGTCGACGCCGGCGGAGTTGTCGAGCGCGTCGGTGTTGATCTTGCCGCCCGCGCGGCAGAACTCGATGCGCCCGCGCGCGGTCGCGCCCAGGTTGCCGCCCTCGCCGACCACCGCGACGCGCAGGTCCCTGCCGTCCACCCGGACCGCGTCGTTGGACTTGTCGCCGACCTCGGCGTTGGTCTCGGTGGAGGCCTTGATGTAGGTGCCGATGCCACCGTTCCACAGCAACTGCACCGGGGCGCGCAGGATGGCGCGCACCAGCTCGGGCGGAGCCAGCGAGGTCACGCTGTCGGGCAGGCCGAGCGCGGCGCGCGCCTGCGGGCTGATCGGCACCGCCTTGACCGTGCGATCCCACACCCCGCCGCCCGCGCTGATCAGCGAGCGGTCGTAGTCGGCCCAGCTGGACCGGGGCAGGTCGAACAGCCTGCGCCGCTCCCGGTAGGAGGTGGCCGCGTCGGGATCGGGGTCGAGGAAGATGTGCCGGTGGTCGAAGGCGGCCACCAGACGGATGTGCTCGCTGAGCAGCATGCCGTTGCCGAACACGTCGCCGCTCATGTCGCCGATGCCGACGACGGTGAAGTCCTCGCGCTGGGTGTCGATGCCCATCTCGGCGAAGTGCCGCTTGACGCTCTCCCAGGCGCCGCGCGCGGTGATGCCCATCGCCTTGTGGTCGTAGCCCGCCGAGCCGCCGGAGGCGAAGGCGTCGCCGAGCCAGAAGCCGTAGTCGAGCGCCACCTCGTTGGCGATGTCGGAGAAGCTGGCCGTGCCCTTGTCGGCGGCGACCACCAGGTAGGTGTCGTCGCCGTCGTGGCGGACCACGCCCGGGGCCGGCGCCCCCGCGCCGGTGGCCAGGTCGACGTTGTCGGTCAGGTCGAGCAGGCCGGAGATGAAGGTGCGATAGCAGCGCACCCCCTCGGCGGTCAGCGCCTGCCGGTCGGCGGCCGCGTCACCGGTGGCCTGCGGTGGCTTCTTCACCACGAAGCCCCCCTTGGCGCCGACCGGCACGATCACCGCGTTCTTGACCGCCTGCGCCTTCACCAGGCCGAGGACCTCGGTGCGGAAATCCTCCAGCCGGTCCGACCAGCGCAGGCCGCCGCGCGCCACCGCGCCGAAACGCAGATGCACGCCCTCCACCCGGGGCGAGTAGACGAAGATCTCGAAGCGCGGCTTCGGTTTGGGCAGTTCGGCGATCTCGCGCGGCTCCAGCTTCACCGAGATGTGTTCGCGCACCGCACCATCGGCGTCGGTGGTGTAGAAGTTGGTGCGCAGGGTGGCCTTGATCAGCCCGAGCATGGCGCGCAGGATGCGGTCGGCGTCCAGGCTGACCACCTGGTCGATGCGCCTGCCCAGCTCGGCCAGGCATTCGGTGGCGCGCTCGGCCGAGCAGCCCTCGGGATCGAAGCGCGCGGCGAACAGTTCCACCAGCAGGGCGGCGATGTGCGGATGCGCCTGCAGCACGCGGGCGATATTGGTCTGGGAGTACGGGAATCCGGCCTGCTGGAGGTATTTCGCGTAGGTGCGCAGCACGGCGACCGAGCGCCACGGCAGCCGCGCCCGCAGCACCAGCTCGTTGAGGCCGTCGGCCTCGGCCCGGCCGTGCCACATGGCCTCCACCGCGTCGACGAAGCGCTGCCGCAGTCCGCTGCTCTCGCCGGTCTCCAGCAGTTCGGCGTCCAGGTCGTGGTCGAGCGCGCCGCGCAGCAGGTCGGGGCGGGCCAGCACGCCGAAGTCGTAGATCCACCGCTGCGGCTCGACCCGCACCTGGTACGGCCGCTCGTCGACGACCTCGACACCGAGGCTCTGGAGCACGGGGAGCACCTGGCTCAGCGAGATGGCCTCGCCGCACACCGACAGCGAGAACCGCCACGCGCCGGGCGCGGCGTCGGGCTGCCGGTACAGGTGCTGGTCGATCTCGCCCTCGCGCAGCCGCTGCAGCCTGGCGATGTCGCGCAGCGCCCGGCCGGGGGCGAAGTCCTGCTTGTAGGACTCCGGGAAGGCGGTCGAATAGGCCTGCACCACACCGGGATCCAGCGTGGGCGCCGAGCTCCTCGCCAGGTCGATCAGATTGTCGGCCCAGGTGCGGCTGGCCGCGGACAGCAGGCTCTCGACGCGTCTGCGGTTGTCGTCGGAGGTGCGGGCAAGGATGGCCGCGCGATCGGGCCCGCCGGACTCCGCGCCCGGCATCTTGACCGTGAAATACACACTCGCCAGGTCGCTTTCGCTGACCCGCGCGGAGTAGTCGATGCCCTCGCCGCCCAGCTCGCGCACCAGGATGTCCTGCATGGTCAGGCGCACGTGGGTGGTGTAGCGGTCGCGCGGCAGGTACACCAGGCAGGCCACGAACCTGCCGTGGGTGTCCGCGCGCAGGAACAGCCGGACCTGGCGGCGCAGACCGACGTTCAGCACGGCCTCGGCGGTGCGGCGCATGGTCTCGGCGTCGGAGGAGAACAGCTCGGTGCGCGGGAAGGACTGGATGACCTCGAGCATCGCCTGCCCGGAGTAGGACTCCAGCTCGAAGCCGCTGCGCTCGATCGCGCTGCGCACCCGCTTGCGGACCACCGGGATGTCGAGCACGTTCTCGTGCACCGCGGTCACGGTGAACACGCCGATGAACAGATGCTCGCCCACCACCTCGCCCGTGGCGTCCACATCGGCGACGCCGACGAAGTAGGGATACACCGGGCGGTGCACGGTGGCGGTGACCAGGCCCTGGGTCAGCCGCAGCAGCGGGCGGTCGGGGCCGTCGGCGGGCACCTTGAAGTCGGTGCCGACGCCGGGGCGGAGCACGCCGAGGCAGGTCTCGTCGAGCAGGTCGCTCACGCTGTGGTCACCGGCGTCGCGCAGCCGGTAGCGCGCGTAGCCGAGCACCGAGAAGTAGCCGTCGGCCAGCCAGCGCAGCAGCGCCGCGGTCTCCCGCGACTCCTCCGGCGGGTACGGGCCACGGCCCGCCTCGGCGCGGCGCTCCAGCTCGTCCGCCAGCGCGCTCTGCGCCCGCTCCATGGCGCCGCGGTCGTCGATCACCCGGCGCACATCGGCGATCACGTTGCCGAGGGTGTCGGCCAGCCGGTCGAGCTTGGCCGGCCCGGTGGCCGGGTCGAGCTGCACATGGATCCACGATTCGCGCCGCCCGCTCGCGGCGGATCTGCGGTCGACCTCGTGCGCGGCGGCGGCGAGCAACCGGCCGTCGGCGTCGCGTTCGACTTCGAAGATGGGGTGGATGACGTCGATGATCCGCGCCTCGGCCCGGCTGACGGCGGCGGTGATGGAGTCGACGAGCAACGGCATGTCGTCGGTGACCACCTGCACGGCCGCGCCGACCCCGCTGCCGTCCTCGGGGTGGTGGACCCGGATCAGCGGGCTGCCCGCCACGCGCCTGGCCGCCAGCTCCAGGTGCCGCCGGAAGATCTGCGACACGCCGGTGACCTCGCTGTCCACATCGTCCGCGTCGACGTGGCGGAAGTACGCCCGCTCGAGATTTGCCAGCCCTTCGCGCAGCGACGGCGGCAAACTCGCGGCCCAAGCCGCACCGGACAATTCGGACGAGACCGTCATGTTTTTTCGCCAACTCCCTCGGATCGGATTTCCGCAACAAAGTGACGCAGTCCGAAGGGTAGCTGTGCCGCACGCGCACGGCAGCCGATTGCGCCCCGGCAACCGAATCGCCGGGTTCGCGGGCTCGTGGCACAGCCGCCGAACGGACCCGGGGTCACCTCACGTCGACGCGGACGTGAGGAGGAGGGCCGGGGCACCGGAACGCGCCTGCGCATGCACGCGGCCCACCATAGCCACTTCTGTGCTCGATTGTGTTGTACACGCGAAAAAGAAAGGGGGCGAGACGATTCTGTCGTCTCACCCCCTTCGCGGGAGTCACGCCGGAGCGGCCGCGCGGCGACGGTGCACCGTCCAGCGGGCACCGCCCCGCGCTCAGTCGCGGGTCAGCTTGCGGTGGGTCACCCGGTGCGGGCGAGCCGCCTCGGGGCCGAGCCGCTCGACCTTGTTGGCCTCGTATGCCTCGAAGTTGCCCTCGAACCAGAACCACTTGGCCGGATTGTCCTCGGTGCCCTCCCAGGCGAGGATGTGGGTGCAGGTGCGGTCGAGGAACCAGCGGTCGTGGGAGATGACCACGGCGCAGCCGGGGAAGTTCTCCAGCGCGTTCTCCAGCGAACCCAGCGTCTCGACGTCGAGGTCGTTGGTCGGCTCGTCGAGCAGGATCAGGTTGCCGCCCTGCTTGAGGGTCAGCGCCAGGTTCAGCCGGTTGCGCTCACCACCGGAGAGCACGCCCGCGGGCTTCTGCTGATCCGGGCCCTTGAAACCGAACGCGGAAACGTAAGCGCGCGAGGGCATCTCCTGCTGGCCGACCTCGATGTAGTCCAGGCCGTCGGAGACGACCTGCCAGACCGTCTTGTCCGGGTCGATGCCCGCGCGGTTCTGGTCGACGTAGCTGAGCTTGACCGTCTCACCGATCCGCACCGTGCCGCTGTCGGGCTGTTCGAGGCCGACGATGGTCTTGAACAGCGTGGACTTGCCGACGCCGTTGGGGCCGATCACGCCGACGATGCCGTTGCGCGGCAGGGTGAACGACAGGTCCTTGATGAGCTGGCGGTCGCCGAAGCCCTTGTCCAGGTGCTCCACCTCGACCACCACGTTGCCCAGGCGCGGGCCGGCGGGGATCTGGATCTCCTCGAAGTCGAGCTTGCGCATCTTCTCCGCCTCGGCCGCCATCTCCTCGTAGCGACCCAGACGCGCCTTGTTCTTGGCCTGGCGGGCCTTGGCGCCGGAGCGGACCCAGGCCAGCTCTTCCTTGAGCCGCTTCTGCAGCTTCTGGTCCTTCTTGCCCTGCACCTCGAGGCGCTCGGCCTTCTTCTCCAGGTAGGTGGAGTAGTTGCCCTCGTAGGGGTAGGCCCGGCCGCGATCGAGCTCGAGGATCCAGCCCGCGACATTGTCGAGGAAGTAGCGGTCGTGGGTGACCGCGAGCACGGCGCCGGGGTACTGGGCGAGGTGCTGCTCGAGCCAGAGCACCGACTCGGCGTCGAGGTGGTTGGTCGGCTCGTCGAGCAGCAGCAGGTCGGGCTTGCTCAGCAGCAGCTTGCACAGCGCGACGCGGCGGCGCTCACCACCGGAGAGATTGGTGACCGGCTCGTCCGGCGGCGGGCAGCGCAGCGCGTCCATCGCCTGCTCGAGCTGGGAATCCACATCCCAGGCGTCGGCGTGATCGAGGTACTCCTGCAACTTGCCCATCTCGTCCATGAGCTCGTCGGAGTAGTCGGTGGCCATGAGTTCGGCGATCTCGTTGAAGCGGTCGAGCTTGACCTTGACCTCGCCGAGGCCCTCCTCGACGTTGCCACGGACGGTCTTCTCCTCGTTCAACGGCGGCTCCTGCTGCAGGATGCCCACCGTGGCGCCGGGAGCGAGGAACGCCTCACCGTTGTTCGGCTGGTCCAGTCCGGCCATGATCTTCAGGACGCTGGACTTGCCCGCGCCGTTCGGACCGACGACGCCGATCTTGGCGCCGGGAAGGAAGTTCAGCGTGACATCGTCGAGCACGACTTTGTCGCCGTGGGCCTTCCGAACCTTCTTCATCTGATAAATGAACTCAGCCATATGCGCAAGCCTATCGGTCAGGGAACAGGGGAGAGAAAGTAGCGCGGGGCGTCACAGTCCGGTCGCGTCGGTGTTCGCCCCGCAGAGCACCACGACCGGCCGTTCGCCGCCGGCCGGGATGTAGGCGCCGCTCTGCACGGCGGCCAGCGCGGCCGCACCCGCCGGTTCCACCACGATACGGAACTCGCGCCACAGGTACTCGCGCGCGGTCGCGATCGCGTCGTCGGTGACCAGCAGCGCCGGCACGTCGTAGCGGCGGGCCAGCCGCAGCGCCAGCTCGCCCACCCGGCTCGCACCCAGCGGGTCGATCCCGGCAGGGGCGGGCCCGACCTCCACCGGCTCGTCGGCGGTCAGCGCGGCGTGCAAGGCGGGCATGCTCACCGATTCCACCCCGATCACCCGCTGCCTGCGCCCGTAGGCGGCGGCCAGCCCGGCCACCAGGGCGCCGCCGCCCACCGCCGCCAGCACCGGTGGTCTGCCGCGCACCTGCTCCTCGAGCTCGAGGCCCAGCACGCCGGAGCCCGCGACCAGATCGGACTGGTCGTAGGCGTGCAGCAGCAGCGCCGAGCGCTCGACGGCCAGCTCGGCCGCGTGCCGCTCGGCCTCGGCGAAGGTGGTGCCCGACCAGAGCACCTCAGCGCCGTGCGACCACATGGCCGCCACCTTGGTGTGCGCGGCCGACTCCGGCACCACCACCGTGCAGGTCTTGCCGAGCCAGGCCGCGACCAGCGCGACCGCGATCCCGGAATTGCCCGTCGACGCCAGCACCACGTGCTCGACGTCCCCCGCGGTGAGCAGGGCGTTCAACGCGCCTCGTACCTTGAACGTGCCCGCGTGCTGGAGATATTCCAGCTTGAGGGTGACCGGGACCGGCCCGTCCGGGCCCGCCACGGTGGTGTGCAGGACCGGGGTCCGCCTGATCCGGCCCGCGGTCGCGCGCCGGGCGGCGCGAACATCGGCGCGCAGCGGTCTGCGCGGGCCGCCGTGGGCGGCCGAGGGGTCGAGCTCGGTCAAGAATTCCCCTCGCGGTCACCCGGTCGTTCGTCGGCGGTCCCGGCGTCCCCCGTGCCGGAGGCGGTCTTCGCACCGGACGCTGTCTTCGCACCGGACACGGTCTTCGCCGGGGCTTCGACGGCGGCCGCCGTCCCCGGCCGCCCGCCCCCGTCGCGCCGGGCGAGTTCGGCGTACATGGCGTTGTAGGCGGCCAGCTCCGCGTCGTCGTCGCGCTCGGCGGCGCGGTCGTAGCGCTTGGCCGCGCGCTCGTCGCTGCGCGACCATTGGATCAGCAGCGCGAGCATGACCACCACCAGCGGCACCTCACCGCTGGCCCAGGCAAGGCTGCCGCCGGTGCGCTGGTCGCCGAGCAGGTCGGTGTGCCAGTCCAGGCCGAGGCCGCGGAAGAACCAGCCGCCCATGACCGTGGACATGCTCATCAGCGCGACGCCGAAGAAGGCGTGGAAGGGCAGCGACCCGAAGACCATGCCCAGCTTGGTCAACGGCTCCACCTGGCGCGGCTTGGGGTCGATGCCGATCACCACCCAGTAGAACAGGTAGCCGCTGATCAGGAAGTGCAGGTTCATGAACAGGTGGGCGGCGTGCGAGTCCACGATCGAGTCGTAGATGCCGCCCATGTACAGCGCGTAGAAGCCGACGACGAAGATCACCGAGGCCACGATCGGCTGGGTCAGGAACCGCGCGACCGGGTTGTGCACCGCCGTCAGGATCCACTCACGCGGCCCGGGCGGGGCGTTGCGCCCGGCGGGCGGCAGCGCCCGCAGCGCCAGGGTGACCGCGCCGCCGAGGGCGAACAGGATCGGCGCGAGCATCGACAGCGCCATGTGCTGCATCATGTGCACGCTGAACATGGCGGGCGCGTACCGGCCGATGCCGGAGGAGGTCGTCACCAGCAGCAGCGCGCAGGCCGACAGCCAGGCGATGGTGCGTCCGACCGGCCAGGCGTCGCCTCGGCTGCGCAGCCGGTACACGCCGAGCAGATACAGCACGGCCGCCACGATCGCGATCGTCCCGAAGATCAGGTCGAAGCGCCAGTCGAACAGCAGCCGCGCCAGGGTGGGCGGGCCGGCCAGGTCGTAGCCCAGTTCCAGTTCGGCCGGGGTCGGCACCGAGGTGGGCGGCGGGGGCGGGGTGCGGCCGAGGCCGACCGCCAGGCCCATGGTGGCCGCGAAGATCAGCACCTCGACACCGGCGAAACGCACCAGAGCGCCGCGGTCCTGCGGGTTCGCCTCGAGGGCGGGCAACGCGGCCCTGCGCTGGAACCAGCCGAGCACGCCGAGCGCCACCAGCGCGGCCGCCTTCACCAGGATCAGCCGCCCGTAGGTGCTGGTGAACAGCTCCGACAGCGGCAGCCGCACCCAGGAGTTGATCACACCGCTGAGCGCGACGACGACGAAGGCGATGGTGGCGGTGAAGGAGAATCGGCGCGCGGCCAGGCCGGTGAACACCCCGCCGCGCAGCGCGTAGGCCAGGACCGCGAACAGTCCGCCCACCCAGATCGCGACCGCGACCAGGTGCAGGATCAGGCTGTTGGTGGCCACGTCGTGGGAGCCCCCGGACGACGAGTGCCCGGTCAGGGCCAGCGGCATCATGGTCAGGATCGACCCGCCGAACAGGATCGGCGTCCACCCCCAGCGCAGCGCCAGCCGGGCCCCGATCGCCACGATCAGCGCGAAGACCACCGTGGTGCGCCAGGCCTGCGCGACGTCGATCAGGCCGATCACCCGCCACAGGTCCTCCGGCCGCCAGATCTCCGCGACCGGCTTGCCGGTGGTGTCGGAGACCGTCAGCGGCACCAGCAGCGCCGCGCAGCAGGCCCACACCAGCGCGAAGTTCGACGCCATCCGCACGGCGCGGTAGCCGCCGACGTCGAGCAGCCCGTTGCCCTGCGGCGGGACGAGGAAGGCGGCGAAGAACAGCGAGCCGACGGTCAGCGCCGCGGCCAGATCGGCCAGCGAGCGGACCGCGGGCAGCCCGTAGGTGGTGAGCGCCCCTGGGTCGGGAATGCCGAGCAGGCTCAGCGCCTGCGACGCGGAGAACCCGACGACCACGGCCGCCGTCACCGCGGCCAGCGCCCCGGACACCGCCGTCACGGCGGTGAATCGGCCCGCCGCCGCGCGCGTGGTGTCCCGCGCGGCGGTGGTCTCGGCCGGCTTCGGGGATGACGACATACGAC
>NZ_JARWRU010000283.1 GCF_029867845.1 Nocardia farcinica
GTTCTGCGGAGTGGGCGGGGTGTTCTGCGGCCCGGGCGAATCGGCGACTCGCGGGCGGGACGGGTTCCTCATCTGATCGTAGAGCGGCGTATCGACTTCACGGAATCCGACGTCGAGCCACCCGTGGTACTCGACGAGGAACCGCCAGGCGGGATCGCCGAGCAGCGGCTCGCCGAGGGGCTTGATGTGGTTCCAGTACCACCAGGTGTAGGAACGGCCGAATACGGAAATCGCATCCTTTTCTTCGATGTATCCTTGGGTGGCCCAGGAATCGACGAGATAGAAGAATCGAAGCACCGCGGAGACGGAATCGTAATTCTCAGCAGCCCAATTCTCGAACAGGTCGGCGAAGGTGTCCCGCTGATCCACGTTCTTCAACAGGCGCTCCGCGTGGAGGCGATGCTTGTTCAGGTCGCCCACGAACCACGATAATTCGAGGTCGTGGAGCTTTTCGCGTTGGCGCTCCCGACGGATGACCCATAGATTGATGCCTGCCACGACCGCCGCTGCGATCGCGACGATCAATAGCCCGAATTCCATCCAGCTGCCCAACTCCATCGGTCTCCCCTTCCGGGTCGGATGTGTCTTGGAGTATTTGTCTGTTCGCGCTGAAAACGGCGTGTCCGGCCATGCGATCATCCGGTGAACGTCGCAAGGCGGTGAACGTCGCAAGGCGGCGAACGTCGCAAGGCGATGTTCCGCGCCCGGCCGTCGAATGATCGCTCATCCATGTTCGCGCGAGCCCGGCGACAGCGCACGCGTAGCCGCCTACTCGATACTCGGTATCTCGGGAGGGGAAACGAGTGGTCGACTACTCGTGATCGGCCCGGCCCCCGGGCACCACGATGGAGCACGAGCAGACACCCCCCCTGTGCGAGGTGACCCCCCATGGATGCCGACCCCGAAGCGCTCGCCGCCGCCCGATGCGAACAGATCACCGCCGCCGCGCAACGGTTCGACGAGACCACCGATGCACGCGACGAGGTGGCCCGCCGCCGCGAGGAGACCGATTCCGATGTCGTCGACACCGAGGCGGAGATCCGGGCGCGCGCCGATCACCTGCTCACCTCGGGTGAGGTGCCCGTCCAGGCGGTGATCGAGCTGGGCAGACAGGACCCGGTCGACGGCATCGGCACACTCGAGCGGGTCATCGGATTCGCCAACGAACTGCAAGCGGTCAACTTCCTGCCCCGGGGCGCCAGGGCCGCCGCGGCGGTCGCGCGGATCACGCTGCGCCACCACGGCCGTGAGGTGCCGATCGGCACCGGATCGATGGTGTCGCCGCACCTGCTGCTGACCAACAACCATGTGCTGCCCGATGCCGAGGCCGCCGCGTCGGTATGGGTGGAATTCCGTGCCGAGGTCGACATAGACAACGTCCCGCGCACGCCCGTGCGCTACCAGCTCGCGCCGGCGGATTTCTTCGTCACCGACACGTACCTGGACTACACGCTGGTCCTGGTGGCGCCGGGGCCGGACGGGGCAGCGGCGGGGACCGCCTTCGGCTGGAATCCGCTGATCGCCTCGCCGGGCAAGATCGTGATCGGGGAGGCGATGAACGTCATCGGGCATCCATCGGGGCGGCTCAAGGAGATCTCGATCCGGGCCAATCGGCTGGAATTGCAGCTCGAGCACTTCCTGCACTACATCTCCGACACCGAGCCGGGGAACTCGGGATCACCGGTGTTCAACGACCAGTGGGAGATGGTCGCGCTGCACCACGCCGGTGTCCCGCGCGAGGACGACAAGGGCAGGGTGCTGCGCAAGGACGGCAAGGTCTGGCAGGCAGGCGACGGTGACGACGCGGTCGACTGGGTCGCCAACGAGGGCACGAGGGTGAGCGTGCTGCTGCGCGACCTGCGATCCAGGACGTATTCCCCCGCGCAGCAGGCGCTGCTCGACGAACTGGGGCCGTCGTCCCGTCCCCTCGTCGTGGCCGCGATCGCCCCGGACGCCACGCCGGCGCCCGTACCCGCCGCACAGCCGGTCCAGACCACCGAAACCACCCGCAGCGGTGTGACGGGCAGGACCACGGCCTTCGGCGGACGGCGCAGCATGGTGTTCCTGCACGGACGCGGCCAGCAGCGCCGCGACCCCGCGCAATTGCGCCTCACCTGGACGGCCGGACTGAACAAGGGACTCACCCTCGCCGGTCTCGCTCCCGTCGACCCCGCCGACGTCTGTTTCCCCTACTACGGTGACCGACTCGTCGCAGGCATGAACGCCCGCGAATCCGTCGACACCGGCTCTGCCCTCTACCAGAGCCTGGTCGCCGAAGCCGCGCGCCGCGCCGGCATGCCCACCACCGGGGAACTGCCCGCCACCCCGCGGGAACAGGAGCGCTTCGGCGGCATCGGCTCGGTCGTCCTGGACCGCCTGCACGACCAGCTCGGCTGGATCGCCGCGCGCAGCGGCCTGGATTCGCTGCTCATCGGCGCCATCTTCAAGGATGTCGCCGCCTACCTCGACGACGAACAGGTCCGCAAGGGCGTCCTCGACACCGTGCTCGCCGATATGCCCGCCCGCGGCGAACTCGTCCTCGTCAGTCACAGTCTCGGCACCGTGGTCGCGATGGATCTGCTCACCCAGCTGCCCCGCGAACTCGACGTGAGCATGCTCGTCACGGCGGGCAGCCCGCTCGGCCTGGACGGGGTGTACCGCAAGCTGCTCGGCGGGGGAGCGACCCGGCCCGAACGAGTCGGCCGATGGCTCAACACCTGGTACGCCGGAGACCCCATCGCCATCGGCTGCCCGCTGCGCCAGGCATGGGGGCCGCGGGTACACGACGTGCCGGTGGACAACTCCAGGGAACACGCCCACAACATCGACGAATACCTCGCGCACGCGGTGGTGGCCGGCCCCATCGGGCAGAAACTGGGCAGCTGAGCGCGCTCAGGACCGGACGGCGGCGATCACCTCGGCGGCGTCGAGGCAGGCGATTCCCATCCCGGGCAGCTCGCGATCCGCGTCGGCGGTCCAGCCGGAGATCGCGTCCCGGACCGCCACGGTGCGCAGATCGCGTTCGGTGGCGTCGACCAGTGTGGCGCGCGGGCAATTCGGATAGTTGCATCCGGCGACCACCACCGTGCTCACCGCACGTTCGGCCAGATGCTCCGACAGCCGGGTACCGAAGAAGGCGCTCCAGCGCGGTTTGTACAGGATGTGCTCGTCCCGGCCGATCTGCTGCGCGCGGCCGGCGAGGAGCAGATCCGGGGCGAGAGCCTGGCCTGTCCCGAGACCCTCGGCGAGCTGCGAGCCCGGCGAGTGCGGGGTGGCCGTGCCTCGTGTGGTCCGTCGGCACAGGTCGGCGTTGCTGCCGTCGGGAAGGTACAGGCGTACGACATGCACGATCGGCCGCCCCGTCGCACGGAAGGCCTCTGTCAGCTGCCGGATCGCGGGCAGCACCTCGGCGGTCCCGGCGACGGCGGGAAGGAAGTCGCGTTGCATGTCGATCGTGAGCAGGGCGCTACGGGGGAATTCCGGGCTGGTGTACTCGTCCACGCCGGTCACGTTAGGCAGGCGGGCGATCGCGGTCTTGTACGTTGTTGCGCGCGAACCGGCCCGGCGTGGCCGCGAAGGTGCGCCGGAAGTGCCGGTGCAGGTGGGCCTGGTCGTGGAAGCCGCTCTCGGCGGCCGCGTGGGCGACGGTGTGCCCGGCGGTGAGGAGCTGCTGAGCATGCCGCAGGCGTAGCTGCCGCAGGTAGCCGTGCGGAGTCACGCCGGTGTCGCGGCGGAAAGCGCGCAGCAACTGGAAACGCGGCATCCCGGCAAGGGTGGCCAGCTCATCGAGCGTCGGGGTGTGCAGCAGGTCGGCGGCCAGGTGGCGTTGCACCTTGCGCACCGGCAGCGGCGGAGGAGGGGGAAGCGCGCGGCCGGTGTAGCGGGCGAGCAACTCGGCGCAGACCGATTCGAACTCTTCGTGGAAAGCCAGGGAGTCGTTGTCGCATCGCCTGTGCAGCCGAACGAGACGCGCGGCGAGGGCAGGATCGTGCGGCGTCGCCGACGTGAAACCGGGGCGGTGACCGGCGAGTTCGGTCAGCAACGCGGGCGGGAGGTAGAAAACCCGGTAGTCCCAGCCCTCCTCGATGCCTGGACGACCGGCGTGGATCGTCTCGGCGTCGAGCAACAGCAGGCTCCCCGCGGGAGCGTGCTCGGTGGCGCCGCGATACCGGACGGCCTCCACCCCGCGCTCGATCGCGGCGACGGCGTACTCGCTGTGCGCGTGGGGGACGAAGTGGTGTGTGCGGAAGGACGCGGTGACCAGCCGCATGTCATGCGGGCCGTAGCGGTGCTCGACGACGTTCTCCACGAACTTCCTTTCTAGACGAGGCAGCGGCGCCATCGCTCGCGGATCTCGGCAGGTGTGCCGGCGAGGTCGACACGGCACACGGCCGCGCAACATTTCCCCGACGCGTGGCACGCGGATCCCTCGGCGGGAGCGCTGGATTCAGCGGAATCGCAGGGCGCGACCGGACAGCCCGCCGATTCCCTTGCGGGCGAACTCCGCCCAGGTGTGACGCACCTGGGCCGCGAGTCGATCGGGCACAGGATGCCCGCCGAGCATGGGCGCATCACTCCAGTCACCGCTGAACAACAGCGGCAGCTCCACGCAGTGGCAGGCGCCGAACGGCGCGGCAGGCGGATGCCAGTCGAACCGGAATGTGGCGACGCCGCCACCCGACCGCTCCCACAACCGGGCGAGCTCGGCCGCGGGATCGGCGAACACCCTGGCCGTCACCCGCCGGGTGACCCGCCGGCCGATCCCACGCCCGACCCCACCGAACCGGCCGAGCATCGCCCCACGCGGATCGAGCGCCACGAACGGCGCGGCATCGTGCGCGGTGTAGCCGATCAGCAACTCGACCTCCGACGCCGCGGCCGCCAGCGCGGCACGCGAGGAGATCGGCAACGGGTCCACACCGTAGATCGGCCCGAACGGCATCCCGCTCACCAGACCGAACCGACGCGCGACGGCGATCACATGGCCCTGCGCGGTGAGGATGCGATCGGTGCGGGCGGTGAGCGGATCACCGTCGAGACGCGCGGCGAAAGCGGCACGCATCGCCCGCACCATCGCGCCGCGCTCTGTGCGGGTGCCGGTGGGCGCGCTCTGAGCGATCGCCCGCCGGAACAACCCCTTCGCCGGTGGGGCGGCGATCAACGCCAGCACCGAGTCGGCGCCCGCCGACTGACCGAACACCGTCACCTCCCCAGGGTCGCCCCCGAACGCCGCGATGTTGTCGC
>NZ_JARWRU010000284.1 GCF_029867845.1 Nocardia farcinica
CGGTAGGGGGGGGGGGGGGGGGGGCGCCCCCCCCCCCCCGGGTGAGGCCAAACACCCCCCCAAGCCCCCCCCCCCCGCGCGGGCCCCCCCCGCCGCCCGCCCCCCCCCCCCCCCCCCCCCCCCCCCCCCCCCCCCCGGGGGGGGGGGGGGGGGGCGGGCGATTCGGGCCCATCGGTACCCGTTGCCGGGCCGGTCGGATTCCCTCGAAGTCACTCGCCGCCGAGCCGAAGGTCCCCTCTCGCAGCGCAATTGATCATCGAATCACGCGCGGGACTGGTTCCGGGCGATTTTCGCTGATTACCGTGCGGACGCTATGCACGCTCCGCCGACGGGGTTCGGCGGGTCGATCTCGAGGAGTTGGTGGTGACTGCGGTAGCACCGAGGCCGAAACCGGATGTCGTGGCACAACGGCCGTATCCGGCCCGACGTGGCCCCGAAGGGTCGGCGATCCATCGCCTGGTCACCACGACGGACCCGAAAGTCCTCGGCCAGATGTATCTGGTCACGTCGATGTCGTTCTTCCTGATCGCCGGTGTGATGGCGCTGCTGATGCGCGGCGAGCTGGCCAGGCCCGGTCTGCAATTCCTGTCGCCGGAACAGTTCAATCAGCTGTTCACCATGCACGGCACGATCATGCTGCTGTTCTACGCGACCTCGATCATCTTCGGATTCGCCAACATTCTGCTGCCGTTGCAGATCGGCGCGCCGGATGTCGCCTTTCCCCGCCTGAACGCGTTGAGCTACTGGCTGTACCTGTTCGGCGCGAGCATGGCGACCGCGGGTTTCATCACCCCCGGCGGCGCGGCGGACTTCGGCTGGACGGCCTATGTGCCGTTGACCGACATCATCCATTCCCCCGGCGTGGGCGCGGACCTGTGGATTCTCGGTGTCGGCGTCTCCGGTCTCGGCACCATTCTCGGCGGTGTCAACATGATCACCACCGTGGTGTGCCTGCGCTGCCCGGGCATGACCATGTTCCGTATGCCGGTGTTCACCTGGAACATCCTGGTGGCCAGCGTGCTGATCCTGATGGCGTTCCCGCTGCTGACCGCCGCGGCGCTGGCGCTGTTCTACGACCGTCACCTCGGCGGGCACATCTACGACCCGGCGACCGGCGGAATCATGCTGTTCCAGCACCTGTTCTGGTTCTTCGGCCATCCCGAGGTCTATGTGATCGCGCTGCCGTTCTTCGGCATCGTGTCCGAGATCCTGCCGGTGTTCTCCCGCAAGCCGATCTTCGGTTACACCACGCTGGTCTACGCCACCCTTGGCATCGCCGCGCTGTCGATCGCGGTGTGGGCGCACCACATGTACGCCACCGGCGCGGTCCTGCTGCCGTACTTCTCCTTCATGACCTTCCTGATCGCGGTCCCGACCGGTGTGAAGTTCTTCAACTGGATCGGCACCATGTGGCGCGGTCAGCTGACCTTCGAGTCGCCGATGCTGTGGTCGCTGGGCTTCCTGGTGACCTTCCTCTTCGGTGGTCTGTCCGGTGTCATCCTGGCCAGCCCGCCGCTGGACTTCCACGTCACCGACTCGTACTTCGTCGTCGCGCACTTCCACTACGTGCTCTTCGGCACCATCGTGTTCGCCACCTTCGCCGGCATCTACTTCTGGTTCCCGAAGATCACCGGCCGCATGTGCGACGAGCGCCTGGCGAAGTGGCACTTCTGGGCCACCTTCGTGGGCTTCCACACCACCTTCCTGGTGCAGCACTGGCTCGGCGCCGAGGGCATGCCGCGTCGCTACGCCGACTACCTGCCCTCCGACGGCTTCACCACGCTGAACACGATCTCCACGATCGGCGCGTTCGTGCTGGGCGCCTCGATGCT
>NZ_JARWRU010000285.1 GCF_029867845.1 Nocardia farcinica
GATCGGGTTACGGAACAGGTCAGGGGGCTGTTATCGCTGTGTGGGGGTGTGTTGTGGGGTGAGGAAGTGGTTGACGTCGACGATGAGGAACTGGGCGGAGGCGGTGGTGACCACGTGGGCGCGGTGGTTTTCGATGGTGGCTTTCTGGGGGAGTTTGCGGCCGGCGCGGGAGTGGTTGTGGGCGGGGAGGGGGTTGGGGGTGTCGTGCAGGATCGGGGCGAGGTAGTCGATGGCGAGGTGGCGGGTGACGGCGGGTTCCCCGACGGTGTAGAGCAGGAGTCCGAACAGTTCGTCGAGGACGGTGGCGACCGCGCCGCCGTGGGCGATCGCTGGGGCGCCGACGTGGCGGGAGTCGAAGCGGTGGTGGGCGTAGACGCCGTGTGCGTCGCGTCGGGCGCGTAGCCGGTGGCCGTGGGGATTGGCCGGTCCGCAGCCCAGGCAGTGGTCGTGGTGGGGCGGCAGGTCGACGGAGTCGGGTGCGAGCACGGGGAAGGCGGGGATCCAGTCCGGGACCTGCCGGGGCTCGGGTGTGTCAGTGCTGGGTGTGTTCTCGGTCATGGGCGCTTTCTGTGAGTGTGTTTAGGCGGTGATGAGGATGTCGCAGTGGGCTTTGCCGTCGAGCTCGATCGGTGGGGTGGACAGCAGCCGGGCCAGCAGCGGTGACCGGCGGTGGTGACAGCCAACTGGCGCAGTACGGGCAGGGCCGGATCCGTCGGTGCCGACGATGCTCGTGCGGTAGCCCATCATGACGGGCGTCTTTCACCAGGAGGGGAGTGCGGTGCCGGTGAGGGCGTCCTGGTGTGCGGGCGCGGTGTGCGGCCGGGGGCCAGGACGGCCAGCACGATCGCTGTGGCGGTGGTGAGGGCGGCCAGTGCGAGCGCGGCCTGGCCGCTGCCGTGCACGAACGCGGCTTGGGCGAACTCGGCCAGCGGCGCGGCCACCGGTCCGGCCTGGTCGGCGACTTGCAGGGCGGCGGCCAGGGAATCGGCGACCGGGCCGCGGGCGGGCTCGGGTAGCCGGGCCAAGGCGGGCTGGATGCGGTGGGTGTAGCCGGCGGCGAGGACGCTGCCGGCCACGGCGATCCCGATCGCGGCGCCGATCTCGCGGGCGGCGTCGTTGACCGCGGCGGCGACCCCGTGTTTGGCCTCTGGGGTGTCGGCGACGATGGCATAGGTTGCCGGGGCGGTGCACAATCCCAGGCCCGCGCTCATGATCAGCAGCGGCCACAGCAGGTCGGGATAGTTTGCGGCGAGGGTCAACCGGCTCACCAGCACCAGCCCGGCGGCGATGGTGAGCAGGCCGGTCACGGTCATCACCCGTAATCCGACCAGGCTCGACAGCCACGGCGCGATCACCGAGATCGCGACCAGCGGCACCACCATCGGCGCCAGTGCCAGCGCCGAGGCCAGCGGCCCGTAACCGAAGATCAGCTGCAGGTACTGCACCAGCAGCAGGAACACTCCGAAGGTGACCAGGAACTGGATGGTCACCGACAGCGACCCGGCACCGAAACCGCGGCGGGTGAACAACCGCACGTCCAGCAGCGGCGCCGCGCTGCGCAGTTCGACGACCACGAACGCCACCGCCGCGGCCACACCGATCCCGGCCGCGGCGGCGACGAGCGGGTCGGCCCAGCCGCGTGCGGGGACCTCGATCGCGGCGAACACGATCGCGGCGACCGCGACCGCCACCGTGCCCGCGCCGACCCAGTCCACCGGCGGATGCTCACGGTGGCGGGATTCGGCGATGGTGCACGCCAGCACCGCCAGCACCGTCCCGGCCACGGTCAACCCGACGAACACCGAGGGCCACGACCATCGTTCGAGCAGCACCCCGGCACCGAGGATCCCCAGCACCGCCCCGGATCCGGCGACCCCGGCCCATATCCCGACCGCCCGGCCGCGATGAACAGGGGCGAACCCCGCGGTCAGGATCGACAGCGTCGAGGGCATCACCAGCGCCGCGCCCGCCCCGGCCAGCGCGCGCGTCGCGATCAGCCACACCGGCTCGTCCAGCAGCAGCGGCAGCGCCGAGGCGGCGGCGAACACCACCAACCCCGCCACCAGCACCACACGGCGCCCGTAACGGTCACCGACGGCGCCGGCGGGCAGCACCAGACACGCCAGCACCAGTGTGTAGCCGTCGACGATCCAGGTCAGCTGAGCTTGGGTGGCCCCGGTCGCGACCCCGATCTGCGGCAACGCCGAATACAACGCCGCCATCGCCGCGACCACCAGCGCCACCGCCAGGCACGACACCGTCAGCATCCACCACTCGGCCCGGGTCCACCGGGCGATCTCGACAGTGTCCGTCCCAGGCGTGTCCACCGGCACCTCCCGACTTTAGAGACCGATAGTCTCTGTGCGAGACCATTCGTATCATAGGGGTCGGGGTGTGGGATAGAGTCCACTCACACCCACAGCCGCACGGCACGAACCGGAGGAACACGCGTCCATGACCGACCCGCACCCCGCGGACGACGAGCAGGCCGATCCGCGGCTGGCACGCTCACGCAACCGGTTGCTCGACGCGGCCACCCATCTGCTGTCCACCGGCGGTGTCGAGGCGGTCACCGTCGAAGCGGTCACCCGCGTATCGAAAGTCGCGCGCGCCACCCTCTACCGGCACTTCGGCAGCACCACCCATCTGCTCGCGGCGACCTTCGAACGGCTGCTCCCCCACGTCGACGCCCCCACCGGCACCACCCCGGTACGCGAGCAGCTCCTCACGCTGCTCACCACCCAAGCCGACCTCATCGAACAGGCCCCGGTACAGATGACCACCCTGGCCTGGCTGGCCATGGGATCCATCGACGACAACCACACCGACCCGGCCGCGCTCACCTCACTACGCGCCCGCGTCATCGAGCAATACCGCCGACCGTTCGACCAGATCCTCACCAGCCCCGACGCCCGCGCCACACTCGGCGAACTCGACACCACCTTCGCCATCATCGAACTCCTCGGCCCGATCGTGTTCGCCCGCCTCACCGGACTACGCACCATCGACCACGACGACTGCGCCCGGCTCGTCGACAACTTCCTCACCGCTCACTCAACAGCCACCGCATCAACCAGCCCGACCGGCACCGGCAGACCGTAACCACAGATCGGCCGCGCAGTCAGAACAAGGTGTCACGCACCCGCAGCGGCCGGTACCCGGTCGGGCCCAGCTGGGCCAGCTCGGCGTCGATGTCGACCTCGATCGCGCCGAAGAAGTTGATGTTGGCACTGTGCGCTGGGGAAAGATGGGCCAGGACCTCGTCATCGATACGCTGCCCGGCGCGGCGCATCTGATCGACAGCGAGCCCGTAATACTCTGTGGTCCAGGCGATCACAGCGTTGGTCGCCAAGGTCAGGCACCAGGCTTGCTCGGTCTGGTCCTCGAGATGGCGCGCCCGAATCATCCCCTCGTGGGCATAGAGCAGGTCGCGGCGCAGCGCGTGCAGCGACTCGCCCTTGTTGAGCTGCCGCGAGATCTTGCGCCGATAGTCCGGATCGGAGAGGTACCTCGCGGCGTAGATGGTGCGCCGCAGCGCTCCGTACTCCTTGAGCGCCGCGGCCAGAGTGTTCTGCCGCCCCGACGCCGACAGCTTGCCGACCAGCAGCGACGCGGTGGCGTGCCCGAACTTCAGCGATCCGGCCAACCGCAGCAGATCGTCCCAGTGCTCGGCGATCAAACCCAGGTTGGCCTTGCGGGTCATCAGCGGGCCCGCGTGCGGGAACCGGGCCTCGGCCTGCGCGCGCGGGCCCGGCCGGTACAGGGTGATCCGGCCCAGATCCCGGATCCGTGGCGAGAGCTGCATCCCGAGCAGGTCGAACAACCCGAAGTTGACCAGGGTGACCCCGTGGGTGTCGGTGGCGTGCTCGGTGATCGGCAGATCCGCGGCGTTGCCCAGGATCTCATCGAGCACGTAATGGGCTTCGCGTTTGGTCGCCACGATCACCTTGGTGCCGTAGGTGGCATGCTGATCGGTGACATGGGTGTAGGTCGACAGGCCCTCGCTGGCGAAATACCGGCTCAACGGCCTGGCCGTGGTTGATTTCCCGCGCGTCGGGAACCGCTGCCCGTCGCTCGACGACAGCGTTCCGGCACCGAACACCGCGGTCAGCGGCAGCCGCTGATGGTAGTCGATCAGCGTGAGGTTGGCCGCGCGCAGGGTCTCCTCGCGCACATACCACTCATCGGTCCAGGCCAGGATGTCGTAGGTGATCCCGCACGCCTCGGCCATCCGGGTCAACCCCAGGTTCGTCGAGTGCGCCAGCAGTACCGCGATCAGATTGCGTTTGAGCTCTGGTGTGCGGGTGGCCTGGCCGCCGGCGTGGGTGAAGCAGTCCAGGTAGCCGGTGCGCTTGTCCAACTCGATCAACAAGGAAACGATCGGCGCGAACGGCAGCATCTCGGTCAGCTCGGCCTTGAGCGCGATCGCCTCGGCGGGAACATCTTCCGCGCTTAGCGGCGAGATCACCAGATCCCCGCCCTCGTCCACCCTGACCGGGCCGTCCCCGCCGGCCAGCACCGCCTCCAGCTCACCGACCGCATCGTGCAGTTCGGCGACCACGGCCGCCAGCGCGACGCCGGGATCGGCGGATCGCCCGACCAGGCGGCAGAACTCTCCGCGTTGCGGTTCCCACTGCCCAGTGGTGAGCAGGTAGGCGGCCGGGTCGGCGTAGCGGCGCGAGCCGGGCACGAACACATCCCCACTGCGCAGCCCGTCACGCAAACCCAGCAGCACGCACAACTCCCAGTAGTGCCGATACGCGGTGGCGCTGCCCGATTTTCGGGCGGCCTCGTCGAGGTAGCCGCGCCATTTCATCGGCACGAACCCGGTCGGGGCGTCGTCGAAGACCTTGCGCCGCCCGGTCGCGTTCAGCTCCCGCAGCATGTTCACCGCGATCAGCAGCTCGGTAGCGGCGGTGCCGCCGGCGAAGCGCCCCGCCGCGAGCACTGCGGGGGGGTACTGGCGCAGATAGTTGTTGGAGGAATCCAGCGCTGCCAGATGCCCGTGATCACGCGGCAACCTGGGTTCGGCCTGGGCGATCGCCGCGCGCAGGCGCTCCCACCCGATCTTCTCGCCGCGGATCAGCGCGCCGATCTCCTCATCAGCCACCGTCGGGTCGGTGACGATTTCCAGGAGATCGTCCAGCAGCGCCTGGCGGTCCTCGCCGGTCTTGCCGCGCTCGGCCAGCTGCTGCTGCATCTTCCGTTCGGCGGCACCGAACTTCGCCGAGATCGCCTGATCGAACAACGCCACGACCTCATCGAGCACATCGGTGCCCGACTGGGCCAGCACCGTGAGCAGGATCGGATACCGGCGCTGCGGATCCCGACGCTCCAGGGCTTGCGGACTCAGACGCCGGCCCATCGTGGCCAAGAACCGGCGCCGCTCGGCGGGCAGCACCGACATATCCAGCCGATCAGCACCCAAACCCCGCAGAAACCCCAGCTTGTCGACCTCAGCGCGGACCGCAGCCGCCGACGCCTCCACCGGCCCCGTCGACAGCCACCGCAACCGCGAAATCCCCAGCGACGCGTCGGTCACCAGCAAGCCGTCCAACTCCGCACACCGCGCCGCAGTGAACTCGTGAGCGAGCCGATCATAGGTTTCGGTCTGGGCCTGGTGCCGGGCGTGGGCGACCCGCTCCACCACGGTGACAGGGCCCGGCCGGATCACCTTCGCCGAGATCAGATACTCACACCCCAGCCGGAACAACAGAGTCGGCGAATCGTGCTCCATCGCCCGCGCCAGCAGGAACTCATCGAGCTCCTTGAACTCCAGCGCACCGGCCGCACGCCATCCCAGGTACCGCGCGGCCAGGCGCACATGCTCGGTGCGGGTCTTGGCTCGCCTGCCATAGGCACCGATCACCACCGGATCCACCCGCAACTGCTCGGCGATACGAGCAACCGCCACCGGTGGGGCCGTGACCAGCCGATCCGGCACGAATCCCAGCCACGGCAGCGTACACAACGCGATCGCCAAGCCCAGCCGTTCGGCCGGTCCCCGGCCGCGGCCCGGCTCCACGAACGCCAGATCCGCCGACGTGAGCGTGAAGTATCGAAACAGCTCCTCGCGGCTGATCTCCGGGAATCCCCGCAGACGTTCCAATTCCTCGTCCGCGAACATCCGCGTCGCCACGAACCCCAGCCTCCACCAGCGCCGACCAACACCATCACCGGCAGCCAAGCACCAACCAGCCGACAGCGCATGCCGAACCCGAAACCCGATGCCTACCAGGCGGCTACGCCATATCCGCCTGATTTTCGGCGGATGCTACGGCTACCCCTACTGCCCAGGATGCTGGCCGGGCGCAAGTCCGGGCCGGTGTTCCTGACCGACCGCAAGGCCCGGCCCTCGGTAGCGGTCAACGATGTCGACCCGAGTACGGGGCGGGCGCGGCTGTCGTATCGGCGGGCGGCCGAGCTGTTCGAGTCGCACACCCTCGCCTTCGACGACGGCCCCTACACGCTGCACCAGCTGCGCCATTCCCGGCTGACCCACGCCGCGGAGGACGGTGCCTCGACGCCGGTGCTGATGAAACTGTCCGGGCATACCTCGGTGCGCAGCCTGGTGAAGTACGCGCGGGTCTCCGACGAGGGGCTTCGCCGGTTCCAAGCCGACAGCGACCCGTCAGCGCGCCGCCGTTCCGGTCGTTGATGCTCGGGTGGTGAGCGCGACGGCGGCGAGCAGCAGCGCCAGCATGACAGTGGCCAGGAGTAGCTGCGGGTGTAGGCCGAGGAGCAGGGGGTTGTCCGGTCGGGGTTTGTGCAAGGAGGTGCCGGGAAACAGTGGTGCAGCCAGCAGGCCCAGCCATGGCGTGGCCAGGATCGAGCAGGCCGTGATCACGGGTGTTCGTGCCCCGCTTCCGCGCTGCCACAGCAGGACCATCGCGATCACACTGAGCCCGACCGTGACGAGGATGTATTGGGCGGCATGGAGTTTCGCGTGTGGGGGCCATGCGTCGTCGCGCAGCTCGGACAGTGCTGCGGTGAGCGCTGTGGCTACGGCGACGTAGGTGACGAGAATGCGTGCAGTGCTGTGGTGACGGTTGCGCTGAGTGGTCATCTCACGAGTTCCTACAGCCCTGTAGTGGATCGGACTCCCCGGCCCCCCGCCCCCGCCGGCGGGGGGGCCCGCCCCCGCGGGGGGGGGGCCCGCACCCCCCCCCCCCGGAAAGAAACCCCCCCCAAAGAGCCCACCAACACAAAAGCCGGCAGGGTTGGGCCCCCCGCCAAAGAGGGGGGGGGGGGGGG